>JACDHQ010000420.1 GCA_013820975.1 Gemmatimonadaceae bacterium | reverse complement strand
GGGGTTCCAACCCCCGTCCCCCTACCCCCGTC
Source organism: Gemmatimonadaceae bacterium (assembly GCA_013820975.1). Taxonomy (GTDB): domain Bacteria; phylum Gemmatimonadota; class Gemmatimonadetes; order Gemmatimonadales; family Gemmatimonadaceae; genus JACDHQ01. The sequence goes on along the minus strand of JACDHQ010000420.1, from coordinate 3,174 downwards.
CGCTGTTGACACTGCCAGTATCCGGCTTAAGTTCATGGACGACAACATGGTAAGTGGAACGCAGTGTTCGCGTTCCCACCCTCTGGCCCTCGGCAATTGCCGGGGTGTGCTGCAGGAGTCCAGGCATGGTGCCGAACTCACGCCCTCCGTGGCGGGAGCTCGGCTCGCTGCGCGGGCTCCGTCAGGGGTCCGCTTTTGTTTTTCTGCTGTTCACTCAATCAAGGGGCTCGAGCTATTCAGGACACCACGAAGCGCGTGCGGGTCAACCGTCAGATCCGCATCAGCCCGGTCCGCGTGATCGGGTCCGATGGATCCCAGCTGGGCGTGATGGAGCTCGAAGCTGCCTTCGCCGAAGCCGAGAAGAACGGGTTCGATCTCGTCGAAGTCGCTGCAATGGCCCGGCCCCCCGTCGTCCGCATCATGGACTACGGGAAGTACAAGTTCGAGCAGGCCAAGCAGGCTCGAATCGCAAAGAAGAAGCAGCACATCATCGAGCTGAAGGAGGTCAAGTACCGCCCTGGCATCGATGACCACGATTTCGACACCAAGACCCGCCACGCGCGGCGGTTCCTCGAAGAGAAGAACAAGGTCAAGGTCACCATGATGTTCCGCGGCCGTCAGGTCGCACACCCCGAGCTCGGCCAGGCCGTGCTGCAGCGGGTCGCCCAGGAGCTGGCAGATATCGGCAAGATCGAGAGTGCCGGCCGGCTCGAGGGCAAGTCGATGACGATGATTCTCACGCCGAAATAAGCGAGCAGTTTGCCATGCCCAAGATGAAGACCCATTCCGGCGCCGCCAAGCGGTTCACGGTGACGGGAACCGGAAAGGTGAAGCGCCTCAAGGCCTTCAAGAGCCACATCCTCACCAAGAAGACGTCGAAGCGGAAGCGCAATCTTCGCCGCGCCACCATCGTCACCACCAACGGCGAAGCGAAGAACATCAAGCGCCTCATCCAGGCGTAAGGGAGTAGCGAACAATGCCTCGCGCCAGATCGAACGTTCCGCGCCTCAAGCGCAAGAAGCAGGTCCTGGAAGCCGCACGCGGTGCGTACGGTGGCCGGTCCAAGCTGTGGAAGGCCGCCAAGGAGACCGTCGAGAAGGGCTGGATCTACGCCTACCGCGACCGCATGAACAAGAAGCGGGAATTCCGTCGCCTCTGGATCATCCGCATCAACGCGGCGGCCCGGCAGCACGACATGAGCTACAGCGTGTTCATGAACGGCCTCGCCGCCGCCGGCATCGAGGTCGACCGCAAGATCCTCGCGGACCTCGCCGTGCGCGACCCGCAGGCGTTCGGCCAGCTCGCCGATGCCGCGCGCAACGCCCTGAACCAGGCCGCCGCGTAAGCGACGCCGAGTTGAATCACGAAGGCGGCAGCGCGACATTTCGTTGCGCTGCCGCTTTTTTTTCATCCCCGACCGCACCCCGTGCCTGACGTTTCCGCGTTCATCGATTCCCTGAAGCAGCTCGGTGCCGACGGCCAGCAGGCCATCGGCGGCGCGAGCTCGCTCGAGACCCTCGAGCAGGCGCGCATCGAATTCCTCGGCGACGCGCGCGGCCGGCTCAAGGCGGCGCAGAAGGAGCTCGGCGCGGTGCCGAGGGAGGGCAAGCCGCAGGCAGGCCGCGAGTTCAACGCGGTGAAGACGCAGCTCGAGCATCTCCACGCCGAGCGACGCGCGGCCCTCGAGGCGGCATCGCGGCCGGCCAGCATGCAGCGCGACCTGACCCTTCCGGCACGGGCGCGCTGGGTCGGCGCGAAGCATCCCGTCACCCTCGTCATCGAGGAGATCTGCGCGATCTTCCGCGAACTCGGGTTCACGGTCGCGCAGGGGCCGGAAGCCGAGACGGACTGGTACAACTTCCTCGCCCTCAACTTCCCGGCGGACCACCCGGCGATGGACGCGCACGACACGCTGTACCTCGAGGGGGGCGGCCTGCTGCGCACCCACACGTCGCCCGTGCAGGTCCGCACGCTGCAGCGCGTCGCACCCCCGGTCCGGGTGCTCATCCCCGGGACGGTATATCGCCGCGACTGCTTCGACCCATCCCATGCGCCGGCCTTCGCACAGATCGAGGGGCTCGCCGTGGACGATGACGTGAGCTTCGCCGACCTCAAGGCGACGCTCACTCATTTCGCGAAGCGGTTCTTCGGGTCGAGCCGCACGCGGTTCCGCCCGAGCTTCTTTCCGTTCACCGAGCCGTCGGCGGAGATGGACATCGAGTGCCGCCTCTGCGGAGGCGCGGGCTGTTCGGCGTGCAAGGGCACCGGCTGGATGGAGATCCTCGGCTCCGGGATGGTGCACCCGAACGTGCTGCGTGCCGCCGGAATCGACGCCGAGCGGTACACGGGCTGGGCGTTCGGCATGGGCCCGGCGCGCATCGCCATGCAGCGCTACAAGCTGCCCGACATCCGGCTCCTCTACGATTCCGACGTCCGCTTCCTGGAGCAGATCGCCCGATGAACGTCTCGTACGACTGGCTCCGTTCGCTCGTGCCGCTCGAGCAGTCGCCGGCCGCGCTGCGCGAACTCATCACGGCGCACACGGCGACGGTCGATGACCTGGTGGCGCTGCGCGCTGACCTCGCGCCCATCGTCGTCGCCCGCGTCGTCGCGAGCGAGCGGATCCCTGACACGAAGCTGTCGGCGAACAAGGTCGATGCCGGCACCGGCGAGCTGCTCGACGTGGTGTGCGGTGCGCCCAACGTCGCCGTGGGCAAGCTGTACCCGTTCGCGCCGACCGGCACGACGATGCCAGGCGGGCTGAAGATCGAGCGGCGGAAGATCCGCGGCGCGGTCTCCAACGGCATGCTGTGCTCGTCACGGGAACTCGGTCTCGGTGCCGACCATGAGGGGATCATGGAGCTCGACGTCGCTGCGGAGCCGGGCACGCCGTTCCTCGCGGTGATGCCGGCCGGGGACTCGCGGCTCGTGATCGACGTGCTCGCCAACCGTGCGGACCTGCTGTCGCACCGCGGGATCGCCCGTGAGGTCGCCGTCATCACCGGCAAGCCGCTCGCGCTTCCGCCGATCGAGGGCGCCCCTGGCGCAATCGCCACGGCGCGGCGCGCCGACGGCAGCGGCGAGACCGGCGGGACGCGCGTGCGGCTCGACGAAGGCGGCGCACTTGCCCGCCGGTACATGGGCATCGTGATCCGCGGGATCAAGGTCGGGGCG
>JACDHQ010000419.1 GCA_013820975.1 Gemmatimonadaceae bacterium | reverse complement strand
GGGTGAAGCTGTGCGGCATGATGCGGCCTGAGGACGTGGCGGCAGCCGTCGAACTTGGCGCCGATTTTGTGGGCGTCATCTTCGCCGGCGGTCCGCGCGTGCTCACCGTCGAGCGGGCCAGGCGGGTGCTCGAGCCGGCGCGCGGTCGGGTGCGGGCCGTCGGCGTGTTCGGTCGCGCGGATGCAGCCGAAATCGGCGCCGCCGCGTTGGCGGCAGGAATCGACGTCGTGCAGCTGCATGCCGATCCGCTTCCGGGGGACGTCACCGCCATGCGCGCGGCGTTCGGTGGACCCGTGTGGGCTGCGGCTCGAATCTCCGGTGCGGCGCTGGGGGGTGCCGCGGCGCTCTACGACGTGGCCGATGCCGTGCTGCTCGATGCCCGGGTGGACGGTGCCCTCGGCGGAACCGGGCACACGCTGCCTTGGGCGTCGTTGCGTGACGACGTGCAGCGCCAGGCGGGACGGGGCGCACTCACCGTGCTCGCCGGGGGACTTCGGCCGGAGAACGTTGCGACTGCGATTGCAGCGGTCCGGCCCGACATCGTCGATGCGTCGTCCGGCGTCGAGCATGAAGTGGGCGTGAAGGACCACGCGCGGATGCGTGCATTCATTGCGGCGGCCCGTCGGGGCGCCGCGCCAGGAGATGAGGACTGATGAGTTCAGCGGCAGGGACGGAGGCCGGCGGCGCATCGGCCGGTGAGATGGCCGGGTGGTTCGGGAAGTTCGGCGGGCGCTATGTGCCGGAGACGCTGATTCCTGCACTCGACGAGCTGGAGGCGGCGTACGAGTCGGCGCAGGCGGACCCGGAGTTCCTGGCGGACCTCGAGCACCTGCTCACCACGTATGTCGGGCGCCCCTCGCCGCTGAGCGATGCGCCACGGCTGTCGGCCCTGGTGGGCACGCCGGTCTACCTGAAGCGGGAAGACCTCAACCACACCGGCGCGCACAAGATCAACAACACCGTTGGGCAGGTGCTGCTCGCGCGGCGGATGGGCAAGCGGCGCATCATCGCCGAAACCGGCGCCGGCCAGCATGGCGTGGCGACGGCGACCGTCTGTGCGCGGTTCGGCCTCGAATGCGTCGTGTACATGGGCGAGGAGGACATGCGCCGCCAATCGCTCAACGTGTTCCGCATGCGCCTGATGGGGGCCACGGTCGTGCCGGTGACCGCGGGGACCCGGACGCTCAAGGATGCCACGACCGAGGCGATCCGCGACTGGGTCGCCACGGTGATGACGAGCCACTACATCATCGGGTCGGTGGTGGGCCCGTCGCCGTACCCGCGGATGGTGCGCGACTTCCAGGCGACGATCGGGCGCGAGGCGCGCCAGCAGATGCTCGACCAGGCGGGGCGGCTGCCGGCGACCGTCGTGGCCTGCGTGGGCGGCGGGTCGAATGCCATGGGCGCGTTTCACGCCTTCGTGCCGGACGACGGCGTGGAGCTCGTCGGCGTCGAGGCGGCAGGCGACGGGCTCGAGACCGATCGCCATTCGGCCTCGCTCACCAAGGGGTCGCCGGGGGTGCTCCACGGCTCGAGGATGTACCTCCTGCAGGATGCGGCCGGGCAGGTGCATCCCGCCCACTCGATCTCGGCGGGGCTCGACTATCCGGGAGTGGGCCCTGAGCACTCCTTCCTGAAGGCGACCGGACGCGCGACATATGTGGCCGTGACCGACGCGGCGGCGCTGGAGGGATTCGCGCTCCTGAGCCGGCTGGAGGGAATAATCCCGGCACTCGAGACGGCGCACGCGGTTGCGTGGGTTGCGTCACAGCGCGGCCGGTGGAGCGGCGAACCGGTCCTCGTGTGCGTTAGCGGACGGGGAGACAAGGACGTGGCGCAGGTGGCCGAAATGGGTACATTGGACGGGTGACGTCACCCCTCCCAGCCGTCCCGGCGTCGGCGGCCGACCGCGAAGATCCACCATTCCCGCCGGCCTCCGTCGAGGAGCTGGTCCGCCTGCTGCTGAAGGCCATCCGGGCGCACCAGCTTTACCTGCCGAACAACCCGATCCACAAGGGGGCGCTCGACGCCCTGCGCGTCAGCTTCGCGCCCATCTGGGCGCACGTCGACGAGCTGGTGCTGCGCGTGACGGAGACCGAGCTGCGCTGGTACGGCAGGCCGATCCTGACGGAAGCCGGGAAGAGTGCCGACAGCCTCCCGTGGCTGCTGTTCAAGGACGGGTTGCGAGAGGTGCGGATGTCGCGCGGGTTCGAGCAGGAGGAGCTCACGCGGTTCCTCGACATCCTGCAGCGTGTACGCAAGGCGTCGCCCGATGAAGACGACCTGCTGACGCTCCTGTGGGAGGGCGACTTCCTCCTGCTGCGGTATCGGTACGTCGACCTGGCGATGGAGCCGGCGGCCCCGGTGGCGGACGGCAGCCCGGAAGAGCGGCCGCGCAGCATCGACATCACCGCGATCACCGCCGACCCGGAGGAGGAGGCGACGGCGTCGCGTCCGGGCGTCATCGCGATGTCCGACTTCGACGCCACGCTCTACTTCCTCGACGAGCGGGAGATCGAGTACCTGCGCGATGCCGTCCAGCTGGAGTACCAGCTGGACCAGCGGCAGAACCTGATCTCGGTGCTGCTCGACATCTTCGAGCAGCAGGCGGCACCTGAGGTGCGCGACGAGCTGTGCGACATCCTCGACTCCATGATGGTGCACCTGCTGACCGCGAGTCGCTTCCGGAACGTCGCATACCTGCTCCGCGAGTCGGCGATCGCGGTCCAGCGCGGTGAGTCGATTGCGGATGAGCACCGCGAGCGCCTCTCGGGGCTGCCCGACCGCCTCAGCGCACCGGGCGCGCTGTCGCAGCTGCTGCAGGCGCTCGACGACTCCGCCGACCTTCCGCCGCAGGATCAACTCCTCGAGCTGTTCGAGCAGCTGCGACCGGCGGCGCTGGAGACGACACTCGCGTGGCTGGGGCGCGTGCAGAACATCCGGCTTCGCATGCTGCTCGAGCAGTCGGTCAGCCGCCTGGCGATGGCCAACACGGGCGAGCTGGTGAAGCTCATCGGCGCCGGCGACCGGGGCGTCTCGATCGAGGCGATCAGGCGCGCTGGTGCGCTGAAGTCGCCCGCGGCAGTCGGCCCGCTCACCCGCGTGCTCGCTGACGGCGACGTCGAGCACCGGCAGGCGTCGGTGGCCGCCTTGGCTGAGATCAGATCGACCGGTGCGCTCCAGGCGCTCGAACGGGGGCTCACGGACGCG
>JACDHQ010000418.1 GCA_013820975.1 Gemmatimonadaceae bacterium | reverse complement strand
GTTCAGCAGCCCGGCCATGATGCTCTCCTGGCGCTGCGCCTTGTCCTTGAACTGCGTCTGCCGTTCGAGCTCCCCCAGCGGCGTCACCGTGTTGAAGATCCACGCGAGCTCGGTATGTTCCGGCACCGTGGACTGCACGAACAGGTGCGCAACCGCCGGATCCACACCCGAGGCCAGCACGCTGACGGCCATCTCGCGCCGCCGCACGCGCAGCTGGGCCGGATCCTGCGGAACCGTGATCGCGTGATAGTCCACGATCGAGAACACTGACGGGTGCTGGTGCTGCAGCTGCACCCAGTTCTTCACGGCGCCGAGGTAATTGCCGATGTGCAGCTCCCCGGAGGGCTGGATGCCACTGAAGATGCGGGACATCCGCGCAAGCTATGACCGCGCCTGAACGGGGGCAACAGAACGCCGAGTTCGCTCCGCGCGCCCGTGCATTGCTCGCGACCTGCGTCGCCGCCGCCGTCCGCGCGTCCGACGAGATCCGCAAGCGCACCCCGGGGCGCGGCGACCTCGCCTGGGAGCAGAAGGGCGCCATGGACTTCGTGACGGAGGTCGACCGCGCCGCCGAGTCGGCGATCGCCACCATCGTGCGCGACCGGCATCCGGACGCCACCATGCTTGCCGAGGAAGGCTCGCCGGAGGCGGCGATCCACCGTGGCCTCGTCTTCGTCATCGATCCGCTCGACGGAACGACCAATTTCCTGCACGGGTTTCCGTGGTACGCCGTGTCGATCGCGGCGATGGTCGACGGCGAGACGCTCGCGGGCGTGATCCTCAACGTCGCAACCGGTGAGCTGTTCACCGCCACCGCCGGCGGCGGCGCCCGTCGCGCCGGCGAGGCCATCGCCGTGAGCACGATCGACGATCCGACACGCGCCCTCATCGGAACGGGCATGCCCTTCAAGGATCCCGACCACGTGGACGACTACCTCCGGGTACTGCCGAAGATCATGAAGGGGTGCGCAGGTGTCCGCCGCCCCGGCTCCGCGGCTCTCGATCTCGCGGACGTCGCCTGCGGGCGCTTCGACGGCTTCTGGGAGTCGCGGCTCGCCCCGTGGGACATCGCCGCCGGCATCCTGCTCGTCCGCGAGGCCGGCGGCATCGTCACCGACCATGACGGCACGCCCGCGACCGTGCAGCACATGCCCATCGTCGCCGGCAACCCCGCGATGCACGGCTGGCTGCTGGAGCAGCTCACAGGATAAATCAGGGAGAGATGCGAGATGCGAGATGCGAGCACCCGCAACGACGCACAGCCGTTTCTCGCATTCTCGGATTCGTTCATTCTCGCACCTCGCATCTCGCATCTCGCATCTCGCATCTCGCATCTCGCACCTCGCATCTCTTTTTTGCACCTGCCACCCACCCTCATTCCTTCCTACCCTCCAGGCCATGAAGCTCGTCGAGTGCGTTCCCAACTTCTCCGAGGCGCGACGCCCCGAGGTCGTGCAGCACATCCGCAGCGCGATCGCTGCCGTCGAGGGGGTCACCATCCTCGACGTATCATCTGACACGTCGCACAACCGCACCGTCGTCACCTTCGTCGTCCCGGTGACGCACGCAGTGGACGCGGCATTCGCCGGCATCGCCGCGGCGCGGGAGCATATCGACCTCACCTCGCACACCGGCGAGCATCCCCGCATGGGTGCTGCCGACGTCGTGCCCTTCATCCCGCTCGACGGGGCGACGATGGACGATTGCATCGCCCTCGCCCGCGACCTCGGCAAGCGGGTGGGCGAGGAGCTCGAGATCCCGGTGTTCCTCTACGAGCGCGCGGCGACGCGCCCCGACCGGGAGAACCTGGCCGATGTCCGCCGGGGGCAGTTCGAGGGGCTGCGCGACGAGATCGGCCGCAATCCCGCGCGGAAGCCGGACTTCGGCCCCGAGCGCATCCACCCGACCTTCGGCGCCGTCGCGATCGGCGCGCGCCCCTTCCTCGTCGCCTACAACATCTACCTCGGCCCCGCGACCAACATGCCGATCGCCAAGGAAGTGGCAAAGGCGGTTCGTGGGTCAGTCGGCGGGCTGCGCTACGTAAAGGGACTCGGATTCGAAGTGGACGGCCAGGCGCAGGTGTCGATGAACCTCGTTGACACCGAGAAGACCCCGCTCCACCAGGTGTACGACATGGTGAAGATGGAGGCCGAGGCGCGCGGCGTCACGCCCACGTGGAGTGAGATCGTGGGGCTCGTGCCCGAGCGCGTGCTGTTCGACGCCGCCGCGCGCCACATCCGGCTCCGCAACTTCTCCACGGACTTCGTGCTCGAGCACCGGGTGCGCCTCGCGCAGCAGGGAGGCGAGTCGGTGAGCAGCTTCGTTGCGTCCGTCGCGTCGAATGTCCCCACTCCCGGCGGTGGCAGCGTGGCGGCGCACGCTGGCGTCCTCGGGGCCGCGCTCGCGCAGATGGTGGCGGGTCTCACGATCGGCAAGAAGAAGTACGCGGCGGTAGAGCCTCAGATGAAGGAAGCCGCCCTCACTGCAGTGTCGCTCGGCAACCAGCTCACGGCCCTCGTCGCCGAGGATGCGGCGGCATACGACCGCGTTGCGGCTGCCTACAAGCTGCCGGAGGAAGGCGCCGCCGCCGAGGCAAAGCGCCAGGCGGTGACGAATGCGCTGCTCGAGGCGGCGCGCGTACCGCTCGAGACCGCCCGTGCAGCCGCCGACGTCGCCGAGCTGGCGCTCCTCGCAGCGCAAAAGGGCAACCAGAATGCACTCTCCGACGCAGGCGTCGCTGCGCTGCTCGCCGACGCGGCATGCCGTGGCGCCGCCTACAACGTGCGCATCAACGTGAGCTCGCTGGAGGACAAGTCACTCGGCGCCTCCTTGCTGGAGGACACCCGGGGGCTGGTGGCGCGTACCCGTGCGGCCGCTGACGAGGTCGAGCGGCTGGTGGATGCCTCGTTGAACGCCTGAGTGGCGTTGTCGCCTCACGGTGGGGCACTGCTGCCGTGAACCGAAACTGCCAGCTGGCGTTGCCGTCTCACGGTGGCGCACCGCCGCCGTGAGACGCAACAACCACTCGGCGTTGCCGGGTCAGTATCCTGTCAGTGCATTGAACACGAGCTTGAACGTCCCGTGCGGCTGCGCACGGAAGAGCACCTCGGGCCCGTACAGCAGCAGCCGTCCCTGGCCGATTCGCGCCTCCGCCGCCGCGATGCCCCCCTCGAGATAGTGCTGCCCCCACGCCCAGCCGCTGCGCAGCGG
>JACDHQ010000417.1 GCA_013820975.1 Gemmatimonadaceae bacterium | reverse complement strand
ACGCTCGACGAGGCACGCCGCCAGGTCACGACGCTCGACCTCGATGCGACGTATGGGCTCGTCGTGGCCGGAGACGGGTGGCACCCCGGTGTCATCGGGATCGTCGCCTCGCGGCTGGTGGAGGAGTTCGGCCGCCCGACGATCATGATCGCGATGGAGGGTGACGAGGGAAAGGGATCCGGCCGCTCGATCAGTGCGTTCGATCTTCACGCGGGAATCGGGGCCTGCAGCGACCTGCTCGTGCGCTACGGCGGCCACCGCGCTGCCGCAGGGCTCACGATCGCGCGCGCCCAGCTGCCGGCATTTGCCGAGCGCTTCGCGGCGGTCGCGCGGGAGCGGCTCACGGCGGATGACCTCGTGCCCGAGCTCCGTGTGGATCTCGAAATCGCGATCGACGATGCCGGCAGCGACCTCGAGACACTCTTCCGCCACCTGGAGCCGTGCGGCGTGGGCAACCCGTCGCCGGTGCTCTGTGCGCGAGGCGTGCGCCTGGCTGGACCGCCGAAGGTCGTGGGCAGCAGCGGGCTGCGGCTTCGCCTCGCCACGTCGCGCGGGGAGCTGGGCGCGATCGGGTGGGACCTGGCCCACCGCGCCCGCGAACTCGACGTGCACACCCCGATCGATGTGGCGTTCCGGCTCGAGCGTGACGAGTGGAACGGGGAGTCGCGGCTCCAGGCGAAGCTCGCCGACTTCCGGCCGGCGGCGCGCTGATGCGGATCATCGGCGGGCGATGGCGCGGTCGGCGGATTGCCGCGCCGGCCGGGGAACTCGTCCGCCCGACGGGCGACCGCATGCGGGAGGCCTGGATGAGCATCCTCGGCCCGCGCATCCCGCACGCCCGGGTTCTCGACCTGTTTGCCGGATCAGGGGCGCTTGGACTCGAATCGCTGTCCCGCGGCGCATCGTCGGTACAATTCGTCGAGCATGCGCCGCGCAGCATCCAGGCGTTGCAGGCGAACGTCGAGCAACTCGGCGCTGCCGGAAGCGTGACGATAGATCGGAGTGACGCGATGGTGTTCATCGCGGCGCTGGGGCCCGGCGCGTATGACGTGGCGTTCGCCGACCCGCCGTACGGCAGCGGGGTGGCGCAGCGCGTCGCCGAGCAGTGGCTCGCCGTCCCCTTCGCGACTGTGCTCGGCATCGAGCATCGGAGAGGAGAGTCGATGCCCGGCGAGCCCGACACGCGGACATATGGGACCGCCGCAGTGTCCTTTTATCGGGTGGAGCCTGCGGGCTGAACCTTCCGGCGGGAGTGGCTGGAGCTAACTTGTCCCGGTGTTGAGCCGCGTCCCGCCCGACGCCCGTGGTTCGCCTCTCGCCTCTCGCCTCTCGCCTCCATGTCGCGAATCGCTGTCTACGCCGGGAGCTTCGATCCGATCACGCGCGGGCACGAGGACCTCATGGTCCGCAGCCTGGAGTTCGTCGATCGCCTTGTGGTCGCCGTCGCCACCAACGTCACCAAGCAGCCGCTGTTCACGCACGACGAGCGCGTCGCGATGATCCGCGAGGCGACCGGGCACAACCCGCGTATCGAGGTGCGCGAGTTTCACGGCCTGCTGGTCGACTTCGCCCGCGAGGTCGGCGCACTCCTGCTCATCCGCGGCTTGCGCGCGGTCAGCGACTTCGAATACGAGTTCCAGATGGCGCTGATGAATCGCCACCTCGCGCCGCAGCTGGAGACGATCTTCATGATCCCGTCGCTCGACACCACCTACATCAGTGCGAGCCTCGTGCGTGAGGTGGCCCGGTTCGGCGGTCCGGTGGACGACCTGGTGCATCCCTCGGTGGCCGAGGCGCTCCGACAGAAGCTCGGCCAGCGGTGACGTTCCTCGAGCAGCTGCCGGTCCGGGCGGCGGCGACGCCGCGCCGGATCGTGTTTCCGGAGAGCGCCGACGAGCGAACCCTGCGCGCCGTCCGCCGCCTCGCGGAGCAGCGCGTCGTCGAGCCGGTCGTCGTGCTCGACCCGGCGCACCGGGCGTCGCACGCGGCGGTGCACGCGCTGGCGCGTGAGCTGCCTGTGGCGGTCGTCGATCCGCGGGAGGGCGACATCGCGCGGTGGCTGGAGGACGAATTGCTGCGGCTCCGTGGCGCCAGGGGGCTCACGGCCGGTCAGGCCGCGGAGCTCGCGACCCGCCCGCTCTACGTCGCCGACGGCCTCGTGCGGCGCGGTGATGCCGACGGGTGCGTCGCCGGCGCTACGCACTCGACGGCTGACGTGCTCCGGGCGGCCTTCTGGCTCATCGGCCCCCGGCCGGGAGTGCGCACGGTCTCCAGCGCGTTCTACATGATCGTGCCGCCATTCCGGAGCGACCGCGCGGAGGTGCTGACCTTCGCGGACTGCGCGGTCGTCCCGTACCCCGATGCGACCCAGCTGGCCGACATCGCGATCGCGGCCGCAGCGGACCGAAGGATCATCGTCGGTGACGATCCGCGCATTGCCATGCTATCGTTCTCCACGAAGGGGAGCGGTGTGGGTTCGTCGGTGACCAAGGTCCGCGAGGCCGTCGCGCTCGTGCGGGCGCGTGCGCCTGAGCTTGCAGTGGACGGAGAATTGCAAGGGGATGCGGCGCTGGTCGAGGCCGTCGGCCTGCGCAAGGCACCCGGCAGTGAGGTGGCCGGGCGGGCAAACGTCCTCGTCTTTCCATCGCTCGATGCAGGGAACATCGGTTACAAGCTGGTGCAACGTCTGGCCGGGGCGCAGGCAGTCGGCCCCATCGTGCAGGGACTCGCGAAGCCATGCAGCGATCTCTCGCGCGGCGCGTCATCAGAGGACATTTTCAACGTGGCGGCCATCACCGCCCTCCAGGCGGCTGGCGCCTGACATTGGGTTCGGCCTTAATCCCTCAGGGGAGAATGAGATGAGCTTCTCGATCAAGAAGCAGGGAGAGATCGTCGTGGTGGATGTGGAAGGACAGTTGATCGTCGGCAACCGGCAGGAGCTGAAGCAGAAGGTGCTGGACGAGCTCGAGCGCGGGGAGCGCCGGTTCCTCATCGACTTCGCCCAGACCGGCTACATCGACAGCTCCGGCCTCGGCGTGCTGGTCTCGCTGTCCAAGAAGATCCGTGAGCAGGGCGGGGAGTTGCGGCTCGCCAACCTCAATGACGACCTCAAGACGCTGTTCGAGCTCACGAAGCTCGACACGTTGTTCCAGATCGCCGATACGCGCGAACGGGCGCTCGAGAGCTTCTGACGCCTTCCGCGGGGCGGCGGTG
>JACDHQ010000032.1 GCA_013820975.1 Gemmatimonadaceae bacterium | reverse complement strand
TTCCCGGCGTCTCGCTCACCGGTGCGTGCCCGTCGAATGCCGGGATCGTCGATCGCGTCGGCTATGGCTCGGCCAATTGCACGGCCGACTGGGGTGGCAACACGACGGTGCTGACATCCACGACGTCGCTGTTCCGCAACAATGATGGCTGCGTCAAGAGCGGTGCGACGTCGGATGACTTCACGGCTGGGGCGGTTCAGCCCCGCAACTCCGCGAGCCCGCGCAAGAACTGCGTGCAGCCCCCCCGACCTGCTTCTTCCGCGACGCTCGTGATCAGCGAACTGATGCGCGACCCAGTCAACGCAGAGAGCATGAGCTGGGGGCAGTGGTTCGAGGTGCACAACTACGGGACGACTCCGATCGACCTGAACGGATGGACGATCATCAGCGCCGGGTCGAACCAGCCGGACCATGTAGTCTCGAGCAGCGTCGTCGTGGCGCCGGGGATGTACGCCGTGCTCGGTCGCGGTGCCGACCAGGCACGCAACGGGGGCGTCGCCCTCGACTACAACTACTTCACCGGCACGAGCAACACCATCTGGCTCGACGCTTCCGACTTCCTGATGCTCGTCGATGGGGAAGGGGCGCGTGCCGACTCGGTGGCCTGGACGAGCCTCCCGCGCGGCGTGTCGGTTGCACTCCGCGACCCGGCGCTTCCGCATACGGACGTCGCCAGCAGCGCGTGGGGTTTCTCGACCAGCACCTATGGCGACGGTGACTTCGGCACGCCAGGTACGGCCAATACGCCGCTCGCCGACGTGCCCCCATTCGTCTCCGCGAACCGGATCTCGTTCTCGGGCCGGACCGCTGCGGATGCGCCCATTCCCGTCGGCTTCGAGGCGCAGGTGTTCGCCTCGCTCCGGGACGCGGCCGGGATCGTGATCGAGACCCAGTTCACGTTCGAGGCGCTGACGCCCTCGGTGGCGAGTATTGACCCTCGCGGAGTGGTTCGGGCACTCTCGGCCGGCGAGGCACGATTCCTCGCGACGGCAACCGACGGGACGGCGCGGATCCACTCGCTGATCATGGAAACGCCCAGTGCCAGCACCACGGCGCAGTACGGCAACCACGCCGAGTTCGGCGAGCCGGTGGATGGCGATGCGAGCGACGACTTCGTGATCCGTCGCCCGCAGTTCATCACATCGTGGAACGGGGCACGGGGAATCCCGAACTGGGTCGCGTACAACCTCAACGCGACGCAGATCGCCGGTGGCCAGGACCGCTGCAACTGCTTCACCTTCGACCCCGAGCTCGAGGCGGCCGGCTTTCAGAGATACAACACGGCGGACTATACCGGGGCAGGGGCTTACCACAAATATGGAATCGACCGCGGCCACCTCGTTCGGTCCTTTGACAGGACGTCGGGGTCGCTCGACAATGCCCGCACCTACTACTTCTCGAATATCATCCCCCAGGCGGCGGACGTGAACCAGGGGCCGTGGGCAGTGATGGAGAACCACCTCGGCGACCTCGCCCGGTCCCAGAACAAGGAAGTCTTCATCTATGCCGGGGCGTCGGGGGCGATCGGCACGATCAAGGACGAAGGGCGGATCGTCATTCCAAAGGATAACTGGAAGGTTGCCGTCGTCCTGCCGCGCGGAATGGGGCTGGCTGACGTCCGCGACTACCGTGACGTCCAGGTGATTGCCGCGGTCATGCCGAATGTTCCCGGCGTACGCAACGTGAACTGGCAGACCGCGTATCAGGTGACTGCCGACTCGGTAGAGCGCCTGTCCGGGTATTCATTCCTGACGGCTTTGCCGTCGAAGATCCAGCGGGCGCTCAAGACCGGTACGATGCCCCCGATCGGGCTGGTGGACGGTCCATACGCCGCAGCCGAGGGGAGTGAGCTGACAGTGAGCGCGGCCGGCGCCGTGGATCCGAACGGGACGATCGTGTCGTACGAGTGGAACTTCGGCGACGGAACGACAGCGACCGGCGTGGCACCGACGCATACCTACGCGCTCACGGGCAACTACACCGTCCGGCTGGTCGTGACGGACAACGATGGCCTGGTCGACACCGTCGCGACGACCGCCCAGGTGCGCCGGATCGATGCTGAGGTTGGTCTGGAGAACCTCGAGGCGCTGATCAACGGCTTGGTGTCGGGGACGATCAACCGTGGCGAGGCGAACTCGCTGATGGTGAAGGTGAACGCCGCGAGGAACCAGCTGGCACGCGACAATGTGAACGCATTCGTGAACCAGATCGAGGCGCTGATCCGGGAGGTCGAGGCGATGGGCCGGTCGGGGCGCCTGAGCGCGGCGACGGTCGAGCGGATCCGGTTCGAGGCCGAGCGGCTCAATCGGGCGGTGGTTGCGGCGCAGGCCGCGTAGGCGGGGCCTATCGGAGCTAACGGCGGGCCGGATCGGGCCGGCACACTTCACGTGATGCAGCACCTGTAACTGCTAACACGCGATGGGCGGTGGACTTCGGTCCGCCGCCCGTTGTTGTATCTGGGGTCGAGCGCAGCACGGCGGTCCAACGGCACCTTGGCCCGGATCGTCCGGATTTTCGTCCGATCATCCTATCGCGCCTGGGGGACCACGGTGTCGCCAGTAGGGCGATCCGGCAACATCCGGGGTAATCCGGGCCAAGGAGATGTGCCGACGGTATGCCACACCCGGGATACCAGGGCCTGGATAGCGACAGTTAGCGACCCCATCGGCGCCTGTCTGGCGCCACTACGTATAATATGTATTATGTAAACTACAAAGGTGGGAAAGTGTGGATATCCACAGCCAGCCGCTAACCCCCTCCCCGGTAATCACTTAGCAGCTTCACACCAACCGCAGTCCGGTTCGGACCCTCAGGTCAGCACTTCAGACAGCTTTCCGGTGAACACGACGGCCGCGTGCCCCGAAAGCGACGGATGCCACCTTCCCTCGGCATCCTGACGAAGCCGAACGCGCAGCGGCCGCCCCGACTTCGTGACGAGCTCCGCGTCCCCCCGGGCTTCTCCCCACGCGGTCAGCAGGATCGCCGACGCCACCGCGCCGGTGCCGCACGCGAGCGTCTCGGCCTCCACCCCACGTTCGTACGTCCGGATCCGCCAACGGCCCGGTCCGTCTGGCGATACGAAATTCGCGTTGGCCCCATGAGGCAACCGCGGGTCGAGGCGAATCGGCCGGCCACGCCCAACGACATCGACCTCGCCCACGTCCGGGACGAGGATCGTCACGTGCGGCACCCCTGCGACCAGGTAGCCGGAGCGCTGCTCCGAGCCCTGCGTCTCGATCGGTCCATCGGCAGACACCTCGGCAATAGCCGCCAGGTCGACCTCCGGCAGCCCATCCCTGATCCTGGCCGGAAGCACCCCTGCCCCCGTCTCGATGCGAAAGCCGGCCGGATCGACGATTCCGAGCTCCACGGCAAGTCGTGCCGAGCAGAGCGTCGCATTGCCGCAGAGCGATGCGAGCGAGCCGTCGCTGTTGAAGTACCTGATCCCCAGGTCGGCAGTGGATGACCGCTCGAGGAAGACGACCCCATCCGCTCCGATTCCGGTGCCGTGGGCCGAGAGCGCGCGGACGGCGTCGGACCCCTCGAGCTCGCCAGGGGGCTCGGCGCGGGCGTCGATCATCACGAAGTCGTTGCCCGACCCGCTCATCTTGTAGAACGCGCGCCCCTGAGGAATCACGACGGTGCCACCCCGGTCAGATTGTCAGCCCCGGTGCCGCGCAAGAGAGCGCCGCGCCAATCAGGGAGCATTCAGATGCGGCCCCTGATCCCCATCCAGCGCAGGTGCCAGACCATCCACACGGCCTCCCTGATGATGGCGCGGGACATCTTGCTCTCCCCCTCGGTCCGGTCCACGAACACGATCGGGATCTCGGCGATGCGAAACCCCTTTTTCCAGGCCCGAAAGCTCATCTCGATCTGAAATGCGTACCCGTTCGATTTCACGGCGTCAAGGTCGACTGCCTGAAGCACTTCCCTGCGAAAGCACTTGAAGCCGCCGGTCGCGTCCCATACGGGGAGGCGCGTCGCGAAGCGGGCGTAGACATTCGCGTAGTAGCTGAGAAGGAGGCGCTTGATGGGCCAGTTCACCACGCTCACCTTGCCATCCCGATAGCGCGATCCAAGCACGAGGTCGGCGTCGGCGATCACGCGGAGGAACTCTGGCAGGTGCCCTGGATCGTGGGAGAAGTCCGCGTCCATCTCGAACACATACGCGTAATCGCGTTCGAGAGCCCACTTGAACCCCGCGATGTAAGCCGTTCCCAGGCCGAGCTTTCGGTCGCGCTGGCGAAGGTGGACTCTCGGGTTCAGCTGCGTCAGCCCGCCGACGATCCCGCCTGTCCCGTCGGGCGAGCCGTCATCGACCACCAGGATCTCGAGTCGTGGGTCCTGCGCGAGCACCGTCTCGACGATTCGAGCGATATTCTCGCGCTCGTTGTACGTCGGGACGATTACGAGGGCGCGCTCAGACACCGGCAGCCGCCCGGCCACGGGAGACACCGAAGACCGTCAGGGCGAGTGCCGCGGCGATGGCGAGCAGCGTCACCAGCTTCCCTGTTTCATAAGGCGCACTTCCGAATTCGAGGTCTACCGTTGAGGCGCCTGCCGGCAGCGGCACGCCGATGAGGGTGTAGTTGGCCCGGTGCACGGGAACGTCCCGTCCCTGCACTGTCGCCTTCCAGCCCGGATAGTAGTTCTCCGAGACGACAAGGGCGCTTCCCTCCGCCACCGGGTCACTCAACTGCACCCTGAGGTGAGATGGCGAAATTCGCCGGACCGTTGCACGGATCGCTGACGGCTCTGGTAGCGGGAGGTCGGCCGGCTGCGCAGTTACCGCTGCCGAAGTGTCGAACAACGCGACACGGCGGCGAACCGTTGAGTCGAACCGCGGGTCGCGCACCGTGGCGAGCACCCCGTCATCGGGCGCCTTCACGATCGCCGGTGTCACCCACGCTGCCTCGGCACCATCGCTGAACCGGTAGAGGTGAACCTCGGAGCCCGCAGCGTTGCGAACCGGCCCGACGACGTGCTGCGCGCCGGGAATGATCATCGGCAGCGTCACATCAGGGGTCGATGGATCGAGCGACTCCGCTGGGCCGACGTCGGTCAGGAGATAGCGCACGTTGAGCATGGTGCGGAGCGCCACGTTGGAGAGCAGGTCAGCACCCTTAGGATTCCCCACCAACTGCTGGTAGCGACCGAGCTCGTTGCCATGGTAGCCAACGACGTTCGGCACGTCGTGGCTCATCAGGGCGTCGCCATCCAGGAATGGATCGCGAAACACGGCACCGGGGAGCCCGAATCTCTGCGCCAGCGCCATCGGCAGGACGCGGTATGGCTCGGACTCCTGCTGCATGGCCTCGATCGTGGGGTCCGCGGCGTACACGACGTCGGCGCTCTCCACGAACTGCCAGTAGTTGCGCAGCACGCTCCAGTAATCGGCCGTCAGCACCAGCACGAGCAGCATACCGGCGGCTCGCGGCGTGAGGCGGCGCAAGCCGATTGCCCACGCGATTCCCGCGGCCGCGAGCACGAAGATGAGCGAACGCCACGCGCCGAGCACGAGCGCCCCGTGATTGGCCGATGCGCCCTCGACCGACCGCTGGACGTACTCCGGCGGAACCGGATAGCCGTTGGCGATGCCGACTGCGATGTTCGTCAACGCGCCCGCCGTCGCCAGCAGCGCGACGAGCGCCGCGGCCGTCGCCCATCCCACGATGTACCGGCGGCTCAGGTGGCCGCCGAGCAGCCGCTCCGTGCCGAGCGCCGCGAGCACCGCGACGGCGAACATCGTGACGTACATCATCGTGCTCGGCGCCCGGAAGTACGTCGTCCCCGGGACGATGGCGTAGACGAGGCGATAGAACGGCGTCGATCCGCCCAGCGTCCAGAGCAGCGAGACGACGAAGGTGCCGAGCCAGAAACGGGAAAACCCCTTCCCTCCGCTCCGGTCCGACCAGAATGCGCCTGCCACCGCCAAAAAGAGCGCGGCGGCCCCGAAATACTCGCTGTGGAAGTGGATGATGTTCCGCCCCCAGTATGCGTCGAGGATTCCGCTGAACTGCGGCACGTAGGTGCTGACGAGCTCCTCGAGCGGCATTGAGTAGGAGACCGCGTGATCCCATCCCGTTCCGCCGGCGCGAGGCGACCACGGGACGTACTCCTGGACGGGCAGGTACTGGACGGCACCCATCGCGAAGCCGAGCAGCACGGCGCCGAGGGCAAACCCCAGCCGTCGCATGGCGAGGGGGCGCGGCAGGCTGGTGCCGTCGCCGTGCCGCCCCAGGGCGAGCCACAGCGCGTAGCTGCCTGCCGCGAGCAGCATGTACTGGAGCAGCTGCGGATGCGGGCTGAGGACAGCCAGGCCGGTGACGAGGGCTAGCGCACCCCACGTCCACGTCCTCCCGGTTCGCATGCCGATCGTGAGGAACCAGCAGGCGAGCGGCAGCAGCGCGCTCACGAACAGCTTGCCATCATGCCCCGGCGAGACGTAGCCGGAGATGGGGCCGCTCATCAGGTACGCCAGCCCGCCGACCAGGGCCGCGTAGAAGGAGAGCCCCGCCGCGCGGAGGAAACCGTAGGTGAACAGCCCTGCGAGGATCACGTGCAGGACGAACCCCCAGGTCATCGCCACGTCGGTGGGGAGGAACGTCCGAAGAAGGAATGTCGGATAGAAAATGTCGCCGTGCATCGCGGCGACATATGGCATGCCGCCCTGCAGGAAGGGATTCCAGAGCGGAAAGCCGTTCCCCGAGCGGAGGCTCTCCGCCGCGAACTCACGGAATGCGTAGCCGGCGATGTACTGGTCGCTGTGCGTCGTGACGAGGAAGCGCCCGGCCAACGCCGGAAATCCAAGCGTCAGCGTCGCAATGGTGTAGACCAGCGTCGCCCAGAGCGCCGCGAATCGCGGTTCCGGGACGATCGTTTCGGTGCGTCCGGCGCCTGGGGCGCGGACGTGCCGGGAATCGGTCATGGACTTCCGAATGGCGAGGGTGGGCGGGGCGCCCGGCGAACTGGCCAGCCTTGGGGAAGGCGAGCCGCAAGCGAACCACGAAAATTGCTGGAGTGCGCGGTACCGCGCCAGTGATGATGCGGCAGACCGAACTCAGGGATCTCGCCCGGCAACATCTTGGTAGATCGCCTCGAACGCCGCCGCGGACGCTTCCGGGGAGAACGTTGCGCGTACGTGCCGCTCCCCCGCATCCACGAGTCGCCGTCGCAGCGCCGCGTCACCAAGCAGGCGGGCGAGCTGGTCGGCGAGGTGGCCTGCGTCGCCGTCCCGCGCGAGGAGCCCGGTCTGTCCGTCGACGACGACCTCGGGAATTCCCCCCGCCGGGGTCCCGATGACGGCAGTCCCGCAGAGGAGCGCTTCCGCGAGCACGAGCCCGAGCCCTTCACCCGTACCGCGCGACGGCAGTACGAGCACCGTCGATGACGCGTACTCGGCGCCGATGCAGTCGTGTGAGACGAATCCTGGCCACTCGACCGCTTCAGCGACGCCAGCCGCGGCGGCACGCGCCCGCAGCGCCCGCTCCTCCCCGCCGCCTCCTACCATGCGGAGCGTGCAGTCGACGCCACGACTCCGCAGCCGTGCAAAGGCATCGACGAGGACGTCCGCCCCCTTGCTGGGGACGAAGTTGCCGACGAACAGGATGCGGGGAGGGGTGGCGCGCGGCGCATCGCGGACACGATCGAACGCTCCCGTATCGAGCGGCATGTAGACCGTCCTGACCCGCCCGCGAAGCGAGGGCACGGCGCGCTCGACGTCGTGCATCAGGAACTGCGACACCGAGGTCACGGCGGCAGCCTTGCCGAGTGTACGGGCGCCAAGGCGGCCGATCATCCCACCGCGATCGAGCAGGCGCACATCACTGCCGTGGCAGGTGATCACGACAGGCACGCTGCTTCCCCAGCCCGCCGCCAGCCCCGATAGCGTTCCTGCCGGGAACCACCAGTGGGCGTGAACGACGTCGGGACGCTGCTCGCGAATCGCACGCCGGATCGCGAGCGCAAAGGACGCCAACAGTGCCGGTACCCCGAGCAATGCCAGTGGGTCGAAGACACGCCGGCGGTGAAGGTCACCGCGGTACGCGACCCGTTCGAGTGCGTCCGGGGCGTAGCGAAATCGTCTGACTCGTACGGCCTCGACCACCTCTGAACGCGGTGCTCCGGGCGCATGTGGTGCGATGACGTGCACCTCGTGGCCCGCCGCCGCTGTCGCCTGCGCCAGGCGAGCGACGAACGACCCGGCGTGGTCGCCGGCGCAACGTGGATAGTTGTGGGTCGCGACGAGGATGCGCATCATGTGCGGCTACGCGGGCGTGTGGCCAACAGCACGAGTCCGGGCACGATCTCGAGCACGGTTCGCCAGAGCCGGCTCACGACGGCGACGGTGAGCGCCTCGGCCGGTGGAAGAATTCCGGCAATCGCGAAGGCAGCCACCATCGCCCCCTCGGCCACCCCGACGCCGGCTGGCACCAGCCCCAGCAGCCCGGCCAGGTAGGCGGTGGTGTACACCGACACGTACACCAGCCAGCCACCCGGTGCCGTGCCAAGCACGGCGTGGGTGAGCAGCATGAACGCCACGCCGTAGAGCAGCCATGACACGACCGACCCGACGGCGGCAACCCAGACCGCCCCGGGCGTGAGTACCGGGATTTCGGCTTCGCGTCCCGTCAGGCGCGATACGACGGGCTGCAGGCGCGGTGCGAGGACAGGGGCCGCGATGAGAGCGGCGACGCCGACCGCGAGCGCGACATGAGCGCGGGTGCCGAGCGCCGACGCGGCAACGGCACCGGTCGCGAGCACCACGCCGAAGCCGGTGAGGATGTTGACGATGGTCATCACGATCGCTGCACCGGCCGCTGTCACCGGCGGCGCCCCGCGCTGCTTCGCCAGTGCGCTGAGCGCCACCACCTGCCAGAGGGCGCCTGCGTAGCGAGCAAGGGCCGAGACGAACCACACGTACGCCGCATCGGCGTATCGGAGCGTCCCTCCCATCGCATTGACGACATGCCGCCACGCTGCGACGAGCACGAGATACGCCGCCAGCACGATGGCACTGGCGGCGCCGAGCGCTGTCCACCCCAGCCGCACTGTCGATGCGACCTGCCGCACTTCGGACCACTGGCCGCGAAGCGTATGGACGGCGGTTCCCATGATGACGAGCGCGATCACGGCCTGCGCCACGCGGACCAGCACTGTGCGGCGGCTCATCGTGCTCCGTCGTCCGCCGGCACGCCGGACATCAGTCGCGTCGGCGCGCGGCCATCTCTTCGAGTCGCCGTCGGATCTCCCGCAGTTCCGCACGCTGCGCCGCCACCTGCTCGCCCACCAGGCCGGCAGCGAAGAACACCCCACCGAGGATGAGGCAGGTCTGCACGACGGTCCACACGGCGCGCACCCCCTGCCCCGTCAGGAGCAGCCACCCCAGGGCCCCGATCCCCGCGAGCAGCCCTGCCGCGAAGAGCGCGGCGCCCGTCATGCCGAACAGCAGCAGCGGCTTCTGGCCGAATCGCAGCTCGAACCAGACCGACAGCATGTCGAGCACGCCGATCGGGATCCGCCGCCAGGACGCGAACTTCGACTTCCCCGAATGCCGGGGATACAGGGCGACGGGAATCTCGGTGACGGTGAAGCCCTGCGCAGCGGCGATCACGATCATGTAGCGATGCCAGTCGGGACGCACCGGCAGTCCATCCATGATCTCGCGGCGGTAGGCCTTCACCGAGTTGAGGTCCTTGACCTTCACGTCGAACAGCGACCGGCTCAGGCGGTTGTAGATGCCGGAGACGAACGCCTTGTCATACTCGCCCTGCTTGAACCCGGTGACCATGTCGGCTTCGTCAGCGAGGATCGGGGCCACCAGCCGCGGGATGTCCTCGGGCTTGAACTGCAGGTCGGCCGGATAGAAGACGAGCACCCGCCCACGCGACGCGAGGTAGCCGGTACGGAGGGCATCAGCGATCCCGCGGCCGCTGCGGTGCCGGGCGAGCCGGAGGAAGGGATAGCGCGCCGAGAGGCCGGTGAGCACCGTCCAGGTCTCATCCTCTGACCCGTCGTCGACGACCACCACCTCGAAGGATACGTCCGGGACCGACCGGAACGCGGCCTCGGCGAGCTCCATGAACAACGCCAGGTTCCCCGCCTCGTCCCGGGCGGGGACGAGGACGGAGATGTCG
>JACDHQ010000416.1 GCA_013820975.1 Gemmatimonadaceae bacterium | reverse complement strand
CCCGCGACCAGGGCCGCGACCATCCGGCCGAGCTCCACGGTGCTCCCGACGGGACCCAGCAGATCACGTCGTTCCAACCACGTCACGACGACGCCGATCACGCCGAAACCCATCACGATCGCTGCCGCGATCAGCATGATCTGCGAGTGTCCGGAGTGAGCCGCGACGTCAGCTGCTTCATCGGTCGCCACGTGCCACAGGCAACACGCGCCAAGGCCCTCACCGTGAAAGTGACCATCGGCGAGCGGCGTGACAGATGACATGGACGGCGACATGCTCCGTGGGTTCGTGGCCCGCCACCGCCTGGATGAGGCGGGGGCCACATCGCCATTCGATCATAGAGCAGCCGCGCCGCTCGCCGGAACCGCATCCCGGGCATCGCTGGGCAGTAGCGCCGGGTACCCTGTGGGCCGCGCGAACGGAGGAGGAACGCCACTGTGGAATCAGCGGAGGCGCTTGCCCAGCTGCCGCAGCCGGGCGCACTGATCCTCGATCTCGACGGCACGCTTGTCGATACCGTCCCCACGCGCATCGAAGCCTGGATGCGCACCTTCACCGAGGTTCGGATCCCGGCTGAGTGGGGCCACGTCGCCCGCCTCATCGGGGCGGACGGTAGGCGACTGGCGCGCGAGGTCGCAGGTATCGCGGGCCGGGAGCTTGACGAAGATCGGGCGGAGGCGATCGACCGGCGGGCAGGCGAGGTCTACGGTCAGCTCAACAGCGACCCGCGCCCGCTGCCGGGCGCGCGGGAGCTCTTGGAAACTCTGATCGCGAGCGGCCTGCCATGGGCGATCGCGACTTCCAGCCGCCAGGCGCAGGTCGCGAGATCCGTGGAGTCGCTCGGGCTGCCCGACCTGCCACCGATCGTCGACGGCAGCCAGGTGCGCCAGGCCAAACCCTCGCCGGAGGTGCTGCTGATCGCCTCGGAGCGTCTCGGAGTACCGAGCATGCGCTGCTGGTGCGTGGGCGACGCGACGTGGGATATGCGTGCGGCGCGTGCCGCCACCATGGTGCCTGTCGGGGTGGTCACGGGTGCCGTGTCCGGCGCCGAGCTGACCCGTGCTGGCGCGGCCGCTGTGCTGAGCTCGCTGGAATCGCTCACCGCCGAGTTGCGACGCCGCGCGGGGAGCGCGTGATCCCGCCGGGAACGCGCCGACCCTCACCGGGAGCGTGATCGCGCGCCGGCGCTCGGTATCCCATTGTGAGGTGACCGGACAGGTCAGGCGGTCCGCAACGCCCTGACGAGTCGTTCCCAGCGTTTTGCGTCGCGGGGCGCGCCGTCGGCGGCCAGGCTGAACCGCAGCAGGGGCATCACCCGGTGGGCGGCTCTGGCGCAGCGCGCGCCAAGCGCGTCGGCGAGCCCATCCCACGGTGCGATGACCGCCACCGCGCCCAGCAGCTCGTCGTCGACGAGGTCCGGCATCTCGGCCCACCGCCCGGCCGCCGCCAGGCGGCTCAGCCGTTCGCCGGTTCGCACCCGGCCGTGCAGTTCGAGCACGCGTCGATACGTCGGCGTGGCCGCGTAGAACGAGATCTGGCGCCGAACGGCATCACGCACCTCCGGGTCGTCATCGGGGATGAGGAACACGGGAACGTACCGCTCGAGTCTGCCCGCTTCCCGGCGTTCCGCCTCGCCCTGTTGGAGTGCTGGCTCCAGCACCTCCGCAAGGTACCGCGCAGTGTGCAGAGGGTGAACGTGAAACCCGTTGGCGAGCCGTCCGGCCAGCCGTGCCAACGCTGGTCCCACGCCGGCAACCGAGATCCGCAAGGGTGCGGTACCCGGCGCGGCAGCGAACGTAAGTGGCGGCGGACTGAAGAACGGCGACATCAGGGAGAGATCCAGGTGCTCAGAACGGAAGCGGAACGGCGCTCCCTCCTGCCAGCTCGACCATGCCGCGCGGATCGCACCGATCCACTCCCCAAGGCGCGGTGCGGGGGCACTCCATGCCATCCCGAAGCGACGCTGCACGTGGCCACGCACCTGCGTGCCGAGCCCGAGCTCGAAGCGCCCGTGTCCCAGGCGGGCGAGATCGAAGGCGGTCTGAGCGATCGAGACGGGGCTTCGGGCAAAGGCGATCGCCACCGCTGTCCCGACCCGCAGGTGCTGGGTCGCATCGAGCGCGAGCGCAGCACCGAGGAAGGGATCGTGGGTCGTTTCGGCCAGCCACAGTCCATCGAACCCGACCGCCTCGGCCGCACGAGCGAGGTCACCCACCTGCTCCGGCGGAAGGCCACCCGGCGCAAGATCGACTTTCACTGCCCGCGCGCTGCGCCCGTGGCCCCCGTCGCGCCTCGTCGGCGGCGGAGCGACAGCCCACCGCTCAAGTCGACCCGTCCTCGGCCATCGGCTGGCCGACGACGCTGTCCCACGGGTTTCGGAGCGTCAGCAGCTCGTCCTCCGACAGGCGGTCTGCCAGCAGCACAGAGGCCATCGCGTCGAGGATGGGAGCTGCGGCATGTGCCCGCGCGTCTCCCCGATCGGCATCCTGAAGGGTGCCGAACACGCCTGCCTGGATGCCCGCGTACCCCTGTGTTGCCCAGGAGGACACGGCCCTGCGGATCTCATCGAGCGGCTCCTCCCTGCGGGCCGTCCTGGCCTCCCGGCGCACCGACTCCCAGGCGCGGCGGCGCGCACCGACATCGACCGCCTGCCAGGCCTCCACCAACGCCCCGAGCTGCATCGCGTCAAGCTGGCGGGCCTCGTCGAACAGCCGGAAGGGGGCGTCCGCAGCTTCCTCCGCGTTCACCGGCGGCGCCTCGAAGCCGGCGGGAGCTCGCGCTCAGGCGTCGACGACCTCCAGTCGGATGCGCTTGTTGAGGCGGCCCTTGGATTCGTACCCGGTGACGCGTATCTGCCCGACCTCCCGCGTGTTGGCGACATGTGTGCCCCCGTCCGCCTGCAGATCCAGGCCCGCGATTTCGACCACCCGCACTTCGGGGATGCCCGCGGGGAGGAGATTCACCTTGGTCCTGATCAGGTCCGGGATCGCGAATGCCTCGTCGCGCGGCAAGGACCGCACGGTGACGTCGCGACCCATCGCGAGCTCCTCGTTGACGCGCGCCTCGATGCTGCTCACCAGCTCGCCCGACATGGTCTCGAACTCGAAGTCCATGCGGCCGCTGCCCGGTTCCATGTTGCCGCCCGTCACGAGCGCTCCGTGATCACGCCAGACGACGCCGCACAGCGCGTGCAGCGCCGTGTGGGTGCGCATCAGGGCGTAGCGTCGCGC
>JACDHQ010000415.1 GCA_013820975.1 Gemmatimonadaceae bacterium | reverse complement strand
GAGCACGGCCGCGGCGGCGAGGGCGACTTGCGCCCGCGGCGCGAAGCGGGCCAGCCGCCGCACGACGAGCGCATCGATGCTCGACGGCACCTGCAGCTCGGACACCGGCCGCCATTCCCACCGCTCACCAGTGTGCCAGACGGCGCCTTCCTCGACGAGGGCGCGCAGCAGCTGGTCGACGAAGAGCGGGTTCCCCTCGGTGTTCCGGTAGATGAAGGAGAGGAACTCGCGACCGACCTCCTGCCGATGGAACGCCGCCTCGACCCAGCGCTTCACCTCGTCGCGGGTGAGTCGGGAGACAGTGATGTCGTGGGCGCCCTCGGTACCTGCGAGCCGCTTGCGCCGGTCGAGCGCCACAGGGTCACTCGGATCGTCCCGCAGCACGACCGCGAGCATCACCGGCGCGTCCACCAGCTTGGGGAGCACGTGCTCGATCGCGTCCCAGGTGTGCTCGTCGGCCCACTGCATGTCGTCGAACACGAGCACGAGGGGCCGGGACGCCGCCGCCGTGGTGATGAAGGCACTCAGCTCCTCGAGCAGGCGGAACTGGCTGCCCCCCCCGGACTCGGCCGATTCCGAGGCGGCGAGCGCCGGTACGAGGTGCTGCAGTTCGCGCCAGTCACCGGCCGGCGCACCTGGGAGGCGGCGCAGCTCGTCGATGACGTCGGCCAACGGCCCGTATGGCGGGCGTACGGGAAGCCGCCTGGCGCTGCCTCGCACAAACGACCCGCCACGCACGGCCACCTCCGGCGCCAGCTGCGCGATGAGCGTGGAACAGCCCACGCCGATCTCGCCATGCACGACCGCCACCTGACCGCGCCCCAGCATGGCATCATCGAGCATGCGGACGAGCGTACGCAGCTGGTCGTTGCGCCCGACGAAGCGATCGACGTCGAGGGGTGGGTGCGACGGCTCCATGGCCGGGTCGAGGGCCGCCTCCACCCCGTCGCCTCCGGCGCGTGCCAGACGGTGCAGGGCTCGTTCTGCCGCCGCGACGAGGGCCGGGTAAGCCTCGGCGTGAACGGGAGCCGTCGCGACCCCGACGGACACGCGCACCGGGACTGGGCGCCCATCGCTGCCCCCGACGAACTCATGCTCCCGGACTGCGGTTGCGATGCGCTCCGCAAGTTCCACCGCCTGCGGAAGCGGGAGCCCGGTCAGGAGGGCGGCCAGCTCGTGGGCGCTCCGCCGCGCCACGACGTCGCGCGGACGGAGCGTGTCGCGCACGAGCATCGCGACCGTGGCCAGCACATGCTCCGCGTACTGCGCGCCATGCGTGCGATCGATGAGCTCGAACCGGTCGACCTCGATGATGAGGAGCGACACCGGCTGCCGCGACAGGCGGGCCGCCTGGACGGACGACGTGCCCTGTTCGGCTAGTGAGTCGGGGGACATCGGGACGGGCGGGATCGTCACTCCGGGCGGGGCCTGCGGCGGAAAGCTCTTCCCAAAGTACGATCGGGACGCACCCCGGGCCACAACCCGGCGGGCCGCCCGGCAGCCCGGCAGCCCGGCATCAGTCAGGACCAGCAGCCGATCAGAACCGGATGATCCTCCGCAACGCGCGGCCTACCTCGCGCCGCACATCCTCGGTCCATGGGTCGTTGCGCTGCCCGTTGCCGCGCCCCCCGCGATCGTCCTCGACGTCCATGTCGGCCCAGATGGTCTCGTCGACCGCGGCAAAATGCTCCTGGCACGGCTGCATCGGGGCGTCACTCGGCTTGAACCACTCTCGCAGGTGCGCGGGGCACCACTCGGTCGCGAGCAGGCCAGTCGTCGGGTCGATCACCTTCATGATCATGTTCGCCGGCGGGATCCAGGCGACGTTCTGCGGTTCCCGCCACCCGTTGCGGTAGAACTCCGACCAGGCGGGCACGGCGTAGCGCCCGCCGCTGGCGTTGCCGGAGATCGCGCGGGGCTCGTCGTACCCGAACCAGATGCCGGCGACGAGCGTCGGCGTGTAGCCGACGAACCAGACATCCGCGCCGTTGTTGGTCGTCCCCGTCTTGCCGGCGACCGGCGCGGTGATCCCTGCCGACCGCACGCCGCGACCCGTGCCATAATCGACGACGCCACGGAGCATGGACGTGACCTCGTACGCGTCGCGTGGATCGAGGACGCGCTCCAGCTGCTGCACCTCGCTGCTCCAGAGCACCGTGCCGTCGGGTGCCTCGATCCGTTGCACGAGCCGGGGCGACACGCGCATGCCGCCGTTGGCGAATGCCGCATAGGCGGTCACCAGCTCGAGCGGCGTCACCTCGACGGCGCCCAGCGCGATCGCCGGCACCGGTGAGAGCGCACTGCGGATGCCCTGACGCTGGGCCGCGAGCACGACGTTGCGCTCGCCGACCGCGCGGCTCACGCGCACCGTGGCCGCGTTCGACGAATGAATGAGCGCCTTCCGCAGGGTGATGCGCCCCTGGTACGAGCCATCGTAGTTCGCCGGGCGCCAGATCCGGCCGCTCAGGTCGATCTCGATCGGGACGTCGTCCACCATGGCGGCAGGGCCGATGCCGTTCTGCAGGGCCGCGGCATACACGAAGGGCTTGAATGCCGATCCAGGCTGGCGCTTGGCCCTGAACGCGCGATTGAAGGCCCGCTGGATCTCGGTGCGGCGCCCGGGCACGACGGCCCGAATGTCACCAGTGCGCGGGTCCATCGCGACGAGCGCGCCCTGCACGGTCCGGCTGATCGCGCCGGCGTGGCGAGTGATCGACCGGTCGGCGGCGCGCTGGGCGGTGCTGTCGATCGTCGTGTGGACGATGACCTCGCCTTCCTTCAGCACGTCGGGGAGCACCGAATCGACGAACGCGCGGATCACCTCGAGCGACAGCATCTCGTCGGGCGCGTAGGGGCGCCATTCCTCGGCGGCGATGCGCATCCGCTGATTGGTCGCCTGCTGCGCTGTCAACTCGGTGATGTAGCCCTCCTGCGCCATGAGGCCGAGGACGACGCCGCGCCGTCCCCGCGCGCGGGCCTCGCTGGCGCGCGGGTTGTAGCGCGACGGCGCCTTGGGGAGTCCGGCCAGCAGCGCCCCTTCCGCAATGTTGAGCTCCTTCACCGACTTGCCGAAGATGTCGCGGCTCGCCGCCTCGACGCCGTACGCGCCACTGCCAAGGTAGATGGCGTTCAGGTAGAGCTCGAGAATCTGGTCCTTGGTGAGCTCCCGCTCGATCAGGCGCGTCATCCGCAGCTCGATGAGCTTGCGGCGCATGGAGCGACCGGAGTACA
>JACDHQ010000031.1 GCA_013820975.1 Gemmatimonadaceae bacterium | reverse complement strand
CGATCGTGATCGCACCGGCGGCGAGCTGCGCGAGAACCATCGCGGCGCTGACCACGGGCTCACCAGTCCTTGCCGCCCGGCGGCGGCTCGACACGGTTCTGCTGCTGCCGCTTCGCCTGCACGTCGCGCTCGTCGCGTGCCGCGCTGCCAAGGAGCTGCTCGGCCTGCTGCTGCGCCAGGCCGCCACTCGGCTGCGGATCCTCGTCCTGCTGGTCCTGCCCGCCCCCTCCGCCGCCCCCGCCTCCGCCGCCACCACCGGATTCGTCGCGCTTCTGCAGGGCGAGCTCGTAGTTCCACTTCGCGTCGCCGTCGGCGGGGCGCGCCAGGAGCACCTGCTTGTACGCCGCGAGGGCGGCATCGAGATGCGGGCGCGCGGAATCCCCCGGCGTCGCCAGCCCGCGCAACAGGTGGGCGAGTCCGAGGTTGAACAGCGCGCGATGACGCACCTCGGGATCGGTGGATTCGCGCGCCAGTTCGAGCGGTTCGCGTGCGACGTCGAGCGAGTCGGCCGCGACCAGGGCGGTGCCGTAGTTGTACATCATCCGGGGTGAGCGATCGCCTGCGTCCACGGCGCCGCGGTAGGCGCCCGCTGCGTCGGCATAGCGCTGCCCGGCGAACGCCTCGGCGCCACGCGCGGCCTCGCCGGACCGCGCGCATGCGGACGGGAGAGCGAGGCAGATGACGATCCCGGCGGCCTCCCCCGCCGTGCGGCCGGAGGCGCCGAACCGGCGTCGCCGTCCGCCGCGACGCTCGCCCAGCAAGGTGTCGAGCAGCAGCAGCAACACGGCCGGTGCGAGGAAGTACTGAAAGCGGGGAGCCCGCGCCTCGGCGGCGAGGACCGTGCGCTGCTGCGTCCGCAGCTGCGACAGGGCCTGCTTGATTCGCGTGGCCTTGTCGTTCGCCTCCGCCGGGATGAAGGTTCCGCGGGCGGCCTGCGCCGCTGCCGCGAGCAGGTCGGGCGTGTAGCGTGTCACCACCGGCTGTCCCGTCTCATCGAGCTTCACCGTGCGCCTTCCTCCTTCCTCGACCGGGATCGTGGTGCCCTGCGTCGTCCCGAACCCCACGAGCACGAGGCTGATCCCCTCCTTGCGCGCCCGTTCTGCCTCGGCGACGACGTCCTCGGCCGATTCGAACGCCTCACCGTCGCTCATCACGACGAGCGCCTTGTCGGCCTCGCCACGCGACACGAGGAGGAGGTTGGTCCCTTGGTGGATGGCCCGCGCAAGCGAACTGCCTGCCTGGCCGACCACCGACGGGTCGAGGTTGTCGAGGAAGAGATCGAGGGCGCCGGCATCGACCGTGAGTGGAGACAGCACGTAGCTGCGCCCAGCGAATGCGATGATGCCGATGCGGTCTCCCGTCGAGCTGGCCCGCAGCCGGCGGACCTCCTGCTTCAGGCGTGCGAGGCGACTGGGCTGCTCGTCCTCCGCGAGCATGGAGAGCGACGCATCGAGTGCGAGGACCATGTCGATGCCGTCGGTGCGCACGACCTGGCGCTCCGAGCCCCATCGCGGCCCCGCGGCGGCGACCCCGGCCAGTGCGGCGGCAGTGGCCAGCCGGATCACGTGCCACCGGCTTCCCTGCAGCGTCGCAGGCGGCACCAGTCGCGACACGACATCGAACGTCCCAAGCTGTTCGAATCGCCGGCGGCGCTTGGCGTCGGCGCTGCGGATCCACAGGACCACGAGCACCGGCAGGATGGCGGCGAGCACCAGCAGCAGCGGCCACTCGAACCAGAGCAGCAACTCGCTCATGGGAGCCTCCCCCGACGCGCTGTCAGGGCGAGTTCCGCCATCAGGGCCGCGAGGGCGAGCAGCAGCGGCCAGCGGAACAGCTCCGCATACCTGACGTACGTCCGGGCGCGAACCGGTTCGCGCTCGAGCTGGTCGATCTGCTCGTAGATCGCCGCGAGGGCCTGTGCATCGCGCGCGCGGAAGTAGCGGCCCCCCGTCGCGTCGGCGATGTCGCGCATCAGCGGCTCGTCGATCCGGACGGGGCGATTCTCGTAGCGCAGCCCGAACACACCGCGACCGACGGGCACAGGGGCCATCCCTTCGCGCCCCGCCGCGATGGCATAAATGCGAATCCCGAATGCAGCGGCCGCCCGAGCCGCCGTGCGCGGATCGATCGCCCCGCGGTTGTTCTCCCCGTCGGTCAGCAGGACCATCACGCGCGACCGCCCCGGTGCGGTGCGCAGGCGGTTGGCCGCGGTCGCGATCGCCGTGCCGATCGCCGTGCCATCCTCGAGCTGTCCGGGGGCGAGGTTGGAGATCGCGCTATTGACGACGATGTGGTCCGTGGTGAGCGGCACCTGCGTGAGCGCCTCCCCGGCAAAGGCGACCACGCCGATGCGGTCGGTGCGCCGCGACGCGACGAATCGCTTGATCACTTCCTTGGCGACCTCGAGACGGTTCTGCGGCTGAAAGTCCTGCGCCAGCATCGAGCTCGAGATGTCGATGACGATGGCGATGTTGATGCCGTCGCTCGTCGTCGTCTGCTCGCTCCCGGCCAGCCGTGGGCGCGCAAGGGCGATCACCGCCGCGGCGAGGGCGAGGTTGCGCAACGCGAACAGGAAGAAGGCAAGTCCACGGCCCGAGCGCGCGACCCGGGCGAGCACGTGGGCACGTGAGTACACGATGGCCGCCGGACGCCTGCGGCGCCGCCACACCCACCAGCCGGGGAGCGCCAGCAGGAGCAGGAGTATCCACGCCGTCGCGAACTCGATCCGTCCCAAGGCGATCATGCGGCCTTCCCCGCCGCGGCGGCGCGCTGCTGCCGCTCCGCCGCTTCCGTCGCTTCCGCAGCTTCGGCGCGTTGCACGGCCTGCTCGACCGCCTCGACGATCGCGCGCGCCTCGAGGCCCAGCTGGCGCGCGCGCTCGGTGGACACCGTGCGCCGTGCGAACTTCACAAGGTCGCTCTCGGCGAGCAGCGCACCAAGCCGCTCCGACGGGATCGTGTCGCGCCCGCGCATCGCCAGCAGCAGCTCGGTGCTCGTGTGGGACAGCCGTGCATCGGGGTACCGCGCCTGCAGGTAGTCGCGCAGTACCTCGACGACGAGGGCGACGTGCCGACCCCGCTCGCCGACCTCGACGAGGCCGAGCTGGTCGACCCGCTCGAACTCTGCCTGGGCGCGGGCGTACGCATCCTCGGGCGCGACCGCGACCGGCCGCCGCCTGCGGCGGTACCACCGCCAGAGCGCGTAGAGTGCCAGCGCGATGGCAAGCGCGACGAGCGCCCACACCCACCACGGGATCCCGGCTTCGCCGAAGACTGGCCGGACAGGCCTGGGCGCCCGCTCCGTGCTGTCGGCGGGCAGCACGCTGCGCACGTGCACCGACTCGGCAGGCAGCGTGATGCGCTGTTCGCCGCCTGGACCGCGCACGATGAGCTCCCCGATCGCGATCGGCAGCGTGCCGACGTCCCACGCGGCGACGCGGTAGGTCGCCGCCTGGTCCACCGCCTGCGGGTCCTGCTGCGTGGCCGGTGCCGGCGGATCGAGCAGCTGCACGGCCCCGGTGGTATCCGGGCCGGCTGGGAACTCGATCACCGTGCCGAGCGGGGCCCTGACGCGCACGACGATCCGGAAGGGATCGCCGACGGTCACAGTGTCGGCGGACTGCGTCACGCCATACTGGACGCGATCCGGGGCGGGCGTCGCCTGCGCGCCCGCGAGCTGCGGCGCAAGCGCAGTCGCGACGAGCGCAGTGGCGACGAGCGCGATGATCGATGCAGCGTGGGCGCGCATGGTCACCGGCGGCGGGCGGTCGTTTCGCGGGTGCGGAAGAACTTCAGCAGCGGCTCGATGACCGGCTGGTCGGTGCGCACGGCGATCTCGTCCACCGCCAGGCGCCTGAAGAGCTTCCGCCGCGCGTCGCGTTCCACATCCACCGCCTCGGCGAACGCCATGCGTACCGCGGGATCGCTCGTGTCCACGTCGATCACCTCACGCGTCTCGGGATCGATGAACCGCGCGAGGCCCACGTCGGGGAGCGCGGTCTCTGCGGGATCCTCGACCGTCACGGCAACGAGGTCGTGGCGCTGCGCGAGCAGCTTGAGCGGGCGTTCGAGTGCCGGCTGCAGGAAGTCGGAGATGAGGAAGACGATGGCGTGATGCGACAGGGACTTGAGCAGGTAGTCGCTCGCGCCGGCGACGTCGGTCCCGCGGCCGAGGGGTTCGAAGGCGAGCATGTCCCGGATGAGACGCAGCGCGTGGCGCCGGCCCTTGCGCGGCGGCACGACGTGCTCCACGCGGTCGGTGAAGAGCAGCACGCCGACCCGGTCGTTGTTTCGGATCGCCGACATCACCAGCACCGCCGCCAGCTCGCTCGCCAGCTCGCTCTTGAAGCGTCCCCGCGTCCCGAACCGTCCCGAGCCCGACAGGTCGACGGCCAGCATCACGGTGAGCTCGCGCTCCTCGATGTAGCGCTTCACGAAGGGGCGGCGCATCCGCGCGGTCACGTTCCAGTCGATGCTGCGCACCTCGTCGCCCGGCTGGTACTCGCGCACCTCGGCGAACTCCATTCCCTGCCCCTTGAACACCGAGCGATACTCGCCGGCAAAGAGCGAGTTCACGAGTCCGCGCGTGCGCAGCTCGAGCAACTTGACCTGGCGCAGGACCTCGGGCGGAATCCCCGTCGGGCGCCGCGCGCCCTCCGTCCGGGTCACGGCGTCTCGATCTTCCCGAGAACCCGCTGCACGAGGTCGTCGCTCGTCACTTCCTCGGCCTCGGCCTCGAAGGTCGTGAGCACGCGGTGGCGCAGCACGTCGGGGGCGATTGCCTTGACGTCGTCGGGCGTCACGAACGACCGGGCGCGCAGGAACGCATGGGCCCGTGATGCCTGCGCGAGGGCGATCGTGGCCCGGGGACTCGCGCCGAACTCGATGAGCGGCGCGAGCTCGCCGAGTCCGTAGGCGCCCGGCTCGCGGGTCGCGTGGACGATGTCGACGATGTAGTCGATGATGCGCTCATCCATGTACAGCTCGGTGATGCGCTGGCGGGCGGCGAGGACCGCCTGTGGCGACGCGACATGCTCGATGGGGATCGCCTCGCCGCTCGCCATCCGGCGCATGATCTCCTTTTCCTCGTCGCGCGTCGGGTAGCCCACCCGCAGCTTGAGCATGAACCGGTCGACCTGCGCCTCGGGAAGCGGGTAGGTGCCTTCCTGCTCGATCGGATTCTGGGTCGCGAGCACGAGGAAGGGCTCCTCGAGCTTGTACGTCGTCCCGCCGATGGTGACCTGCTTCTCCTGCATCGCCTCGAGCAGCGCGGCCTGCACCTTCGCCGGTGCGCGGTTGATCTCGTCCGCGAGGATGATGTTGGCGAAGATGGGGCCTTTCTTGACCAGGAACTGCCCGGTGGACTGGTCGTAGATCTGCGTCCCGAGCACGTCGGCGGGAAGCAGGTCGGGGGTGAACTGGATGCGCTGGAAGGTCGTGTCGATCGTCTCGGCGAGCGTCCGGACGGTCAGCGTCTTCGCGAGCCCCGGGACCCCCTCGAGCAGGACATGCCCGCCCGTGAGGAGGGAGATGAGCAGGCGGTCGACCATGTAGTCCTGCCCGACGACCCGCCGCGCAACCTGCTGTGCGACGTCCTGCACGAGCCGGCTGTCTGCCGTCTGGGTATCCTGGGTTGCCACGCGTTCGCTCCGGTAATTGGTACGGGTCCCGCCCAGTTCAAGTTCGGTACCGCCGTGGCCGGCAGTAGTTCCGACGACGCTCCCTGTTTGCGCGGACTGCCGAGCGACTACTTCTGCGCGGCGATCTTCGCGATTGCCGCCCGCTCGGGGCGCGTCAGGGGCCGGTGTGCTCCCAGCTTCAAGCGACCCAGCTCTACGGGGCCGAACCGGGTGCGCACGAGTCGCTCGACGTCGAGCCCCACGGCCTCGCAGAGCCGCCGAACCTCGCGGTTGCGCCCCTCGGTGATCGTGACCTGAAACTCGTAGCGCCCGTTGCCGATGGGGTGCGCGTCGACGTCCACCGCGTTCACGGGGCCGTCCTCGAGGTCGACGCCGGAGCGGACCTCGCGCGCCGCCCGCGCGACATTGCCGCGCACGGTCGCGACGTATGTGCGCTCGATGCCGCGACTCGGATGCGTGAGCGCGTTCGCTGCCGTTCCGTCGGTGGTGAGGAGGAGCACACCTTCGGTCATGAAATCGAGCCGTCCTACGTAGGTGAGTCCTGGTGCATCCGGCACGAGCTCGAAGACCGTGGGGCGCTGCTGCGGATCGCGACGGGTCGTGACGACGCCGCTCGGCTTGTGCAGGAGCGTCCACACCGCCTGGCGGGCGGTCGGCGGCGCCTCGATGGGCGCATCGTCCACGGTGATGCGGTCGCGGGACGGGTCCACACTCTGCCCGATCGTCGCCGGCTTGCCGTTCACCTTTACCCGGCCGGCCGCGACGAGTTCTTCAGCATGGCGGCGCGACGCGACGCCGGCGCGAGCGAGCGCGCGCTGGATGCGCATCGGCTCCATTACGGTTGGTCGGGCGCAGGGGGGCGGGAGACGATACTGCGGTCGGGGGTCCGGAGATGGGAGTCGGAGGCAACAGCCTCGTCTTCGGACGGCCCGACCTCCTCCACGTCAGCCACCGCGACCGCGGCCTGCCCCACGACGAGACCCGACTCCGTCACCGCCAGCTCGGGCGCTGACGCGGCGTCTCGCTCCTTCTTCGTCGACCGGCCGCTGCGGCCGTCCGAGCGTGCGGACGTGGGCTCGTCCTCGACGGGTGTCGGGTCGATCTCCGTCTTGCCCTGCACCCGCAGTGCAATCGCCAGCTCGTCGGCGCGCGGCAGCTCCTCGAGATGCCGCAGCGCAAAGTGCTCGAGGAAGAGCGGTGTCGTGCCGTAGAGGAGCGGCCGCCCCATGCCCTCGGCGCGGCCGGTCACGTCGATCAGCCCGCGCTCGTGGAGCGACTTGAGCACCCCCCCCACGACGACCCCGCGAATTTCCTCGATCTCGGCGCGGCCGATCGGCTGCCGGTACGCGATGATGGCCAGCGTCTCGAGTGCCGCAGCGGACAGGCGCTGCGGGCGTGCCGCCAGCTGCGCCCGTTCGATCGCCTCGGTGTACTCGGCGCGCGTGAGGATCTGCCAGCCCCCCCCGAGCTCGGCGAGCTCCACCCCGTGACCATCCACGTCGTAATGCTCGCGCAGCTCGTCGAGCGCGGCTGCGACGGCCGCTGGCGACGACTCGGGGTCGAGGGTCGCCAGCTCTTCGGCAGGGATCGGGCGCGCGCTGGCGAACAGCGCGGCCTCAAGCAGCTTCGCTAGCGGGGTCACTCGTAATCTCCACGTTGGCAAACGGTCTTGGCTGCTTCACCGTCAACTCGCCCAGCTTGGCCATCTCAAGGAGGCCCAGCAGCGTCGACAGCACCTGCCAGGGCTCGGCGCCCTTGTGCAGCACATCGGTCCACATCAGCCGCGAGCGAAGTTGCAGCGCGGCGCGAATGACGATCATCGCGCTGGGAATGTCGAGCGCCCTCGCGACGACCTCGTGCAGCATCGGCGGCTTCGTTGCCCGGAGCACGCGGTCCACGGCGGTCAACAGCTCGGCGAGCGACAGTGCAAGCGGCGCCTGGGGCGGCGCGGCAGCCGTGGGAAGGTATGCCCGCCCGAAGCGGTTGCGCCGCTCCTCGCCACGCCGCTCGAGGTGATCCACGACCTCACGGATCTGCTGATACTCCAGCAGGCGCCGCACCAGCTCGCCCCGCGGATCTTCCCACTGCTCGTCATCGCCGCTGCGCGGCAGGAGCATCTGCGCCTTGATGCGCACGAGCCGGGCTGCCATCTCGAGATACTCAGCGGCGTCGTTCAGCTCGAGTGTGCGGATGCGCGCGACGAACTGCTGCGCGATGCGCGCGACCGGGATGTCGTAGATGTCCACCTGCTCCTCACGGATGAGCGTGAGCAGCAGCTCGAGCGGTCCCGAAAACTCCTTGAGCTCGACGACGAATGAGGTCGAGTCGTCGAGGGCGCTCGGCAATGCGTCGGGCGATGTCATCGAATCGACAGGGGTCACGAGAACAGGAGTGGCAGCCCGGGGAGCCTGGCATCGCGGACCCAGCTGAGCATGGTGCCGGCGGCCCGCATCGCCGGCCGCATCCACCAGGCGAGGAAGCCGCCGCCGTACAGCAGGATCGCGATCAGGATGAGCAGGCCGAAGCGGCCGACCCGGACATAGTAGTGCGCAAGGCGCCTCGGGAGCAGTTGCTGGACCACATGTGAACCGTCGAGGGGCGGAATCGGGATGAGGTTGAAGGCGATCAGCACCCAGTTGAGCTGCACGGCGATGACGAGCATCCCCTGCACGATCGCCGCACTCGGCTCGGCGGCCGGCATGGCGCGGCCGATCGCTCCCACGGCCCAGATGAGCGGGATACAGGCAAAGGCGATCACGAAGTTGGTGAAGACGCCGGCAAGCGAGACGATGAGGTCACCGCTCCGGTAGTTTCGGAAGCGGCTGGGATCGACCGGGACGGGCTTGGCGCCGCCGAGCACGAAGCTGCCCCCCGAGGCAACGAGCATCATGACCGGCATCAGCAGGGTCATGAAGGGATCGATGTGCCGGACGGGGTTCCACGAGAGCCGCCCGAGCGACTGCGCCGTGGGGTCGCCCTGGGAAAGGGCTGCATAGCCGTGCGCGACCTCGTGCGCGATCACCGAAAAGAGGAGAACGGGCGCGACGAGGAGGATCGTCTGTAAGGTGTCCAACGGGTCCGGCCGGAGGGGACGAGCGCCGCCGTGCGAGGTTGCGGGGCGGGGGGAGCAGCGGCGGGAAAGCTAGCCGGAGCGGAGGGGAGTGTCAAAGCGGCGCGGGGCTACAAGTCGCTGCCCCGCCTTGACATGGGTGCTGGCGGCCCGTAGCTTTTCGGACTTGTCACGACTGCGCCACCCCGGCGGAGTCCCAGGTATTCAGGAGATCGTTGACCCGTGCCGAATCTCGCTTCATCCAAGAAGGACATGCGCAAGTCGCGCGCGCGCGCCGTCCGCAACCGCGCCCAGCGTTCGGCGCTGCGTACTGCACTCAAGAAGGCCGCCGCGCCGACCGCCACGTCCGGGGATCAGGCGACGGCCGTGACGCTGCTCGATCGTGCCGCCCGCAAGGGACTCGTGCACAAGAACAACGCAGCGCGTCAGAAGAGCCGCATGGCAAAGAAGGCCAACGCCGCGGGCTGACGCCCGGCGGTTCGCGGGTGAGCGGTCGAGTCACATGAGGAGAGGGGCCCGCCAGCAGCGGGCCCCTCTGCGTTTGCGGTCGCGCCAAACCGCTCACCGCCAGCGTCCTTGCCGATCCCCGCCACGCGCCTAGAGGGCCGAGAGCTCCGCGCCGCAGCGCTCGCAGTACCACTCAGTCGGGTAGTTCATCGATCCACAGTCGGTGCACTTGAGCGTCTTGTCCTGCTTGCCGCCGGTCTCGAGGATGATTGGTGCGTTGCCGGTGACGTTGGCGGCGAGGGGGATCTCGGTGCTCGAGCGGCGCGTGGGCATCGCGGGGCGGTCATCGGGGAGCACCAGGCCGAGGGAATCGTTGATCGGCCGCTCGGTCTTGTGCACGGGTTCGAGCTCGAGCTCGGGTTCCGACGCGGCCGTCGGAGACGGGGGCTCCGCTGCGGCAGGCTTGATCGGTTCGGTCGCCTGACGGGGGGGCGCCAATGGGGTCGCTGGCCCCTGGGCCTGTTCCGCCTCCCCTGCGACATCGCGTAGGAATGCCAGCTCGTCGAAGCTTCCGGTTGTTCGCGTCGGCTTCACGGCCTCCGACTCCGTCACCGATGACGCCGCGGCCTCGCTGACAATCGGGGCATCGCCGCCAGCTGACCCTTCGACCGGTGCCGCAAAGGCATCGTGCTGTGCGTCGGCACGCCGCCCGGTTGCGGCTTGCGGGGAGTCCAAATGGTCGCCGCCGTCCGCAGGCTCCCGGCCCGTACGGTCGCCATCCGCTGGATCGTCGCCGGCCTCCGAAGGGATGGCCATCGCAGCCTGAGCCGGCGTCGGCCGCCGCGCGGCGCCAAGCATCTCACGGATCGACGCCAGCTCCTTCTCGACAGCGCCACGCTCCTCTCCGAGCGCCGCGAGCCGGGCATCAGCGTCCTTCGCGGCCTTCTCCCATGCCCCGGCTTCGAGCTCGCCGACGTGTGCCCGCAGCTCCGATTCGGCGCGCTGGTCATGGACCGCGCGTGCATCGTCCTCGAG
>JACDHQ010000414.1 GCA_013820975.1 Gemmatimonadaceae bacterium | reverse complement strand
GTTGACATCAGGGGTGCTGTTTTCTACCATCGCGGTGGAGTTTTGTGGAGACGAGTGGAGTAAAAGCCGTGTTCAGAGGCAATCACACGGCGAAGATCGATGACAAGGGGCGACTCAAGATCCCCAGTCCATTCCGGAGTCTCATTGAAGCCCAGCACGGATCGGAGCTGTTCGTGACGAGCCTGACCGGAGACGACGTGCGTGTGTATCCCATGCCGATCTGGGCGGCGCTCGAGGAACGCCTCGGGCGGATGCCGTCGACCCATCCCGCGCGGCTGCGATTCTTCGATCGCGTGAACTACTTCGGTCAGGCGGCGGAGATCGACGCGCAGGGGCGCGTGGTCATTCCGGCCAGGCTTCGCGAGTCGGCAGGCATGTCCGGCGAGGTGGACGTCCTCGGCCAGTACGACCGCCTCGACGTCTGGAATCACGACCGCTTCGTCGCCAAGCTCCACAGAGACCCGTATACGGACGACGACGCGCGTGCGCTCGCGGAATTCGGCATCTAGGTGGCGGATCCGATGACCCTTCCGACACACGAGCCGGTGATGGTGGCCGAAACGGTCGCGCTGCTCGCGCCGTCCCGCGGAGGGGTGTTCGTGGACTGCACCGTCGGCCTGGGAGGCCACACCCGGGCGATGCTCGAGGCGGGCGCCACCCGCGTCCTCGGTCTCGACCGCGATCCCGAGGCGCTGCGGGTCGCCCGCACGGCCCTCGAGGCATTCGGCGATCGCGTGGAGCTGATCCATGCGGACTACCGGGATCTCGGTCGCGTGCTCGATGCGCAGCAGGTCGCAGGCGTGGCGGGCGCGCTGGCGGATCTCGGCGTCTCGTCGATGCAGCTCGACGAAGAGGGCCGGGGTTTCAGCTTCCGCCGCAACGAGCCACTCGACATGCGGATGGATCGGTCGCAGGGCCCGACGGTCGCGGATCTGCTGAACGAGGTCGGCGAGGAGGATCTCGCCAACCTGATCTTCCAGCACGGAGAGGAGCGCTTCTCGCGCCGCATTGCCCGGGCCATTGTCGACAGCCGCCGCTCCGGCCCGATCGCCACGACCGGGCAGCTGGCCCAGATCGTCCGCCGCGCCGTGCCCGTGCGCGGGTATCAGCGGATCGACCCGGCCACGCGGACCTTCCAGGCGCTGCGGATCTGGGTCAACCGCGAGCTGGAGAATTTGGATGGCTTTCTCGCCGAGGCCTGCGGGCGCCTGCTGATCGGCGCGCGGCTCGTGGTGATCACCTTCCACTCGCTCGAGGATCGGATCGTCAAGCACGTGTTCCGCGCGCTCGCGCAGGGAGCGGACGCGCTCCGGATCCTGACCAAGCGCCCGCTCGTTCCGGGTGAGGCGGAGCTCGAACGCAACCCTCGCGCGCGCAGCGCCAAACTGCGCGCCATCGAGAGGCTGGCATGACCGGACGCCGTGAGATGGACTTCGAGTACGCGATCAAGAAGGACGTCCGCAACAACCCGATCGTCCGCGAGATCGACGAGGAGCGCCAGCGCCAGTTGTGGCGCACGACGGCGATCGGAGCCGTGCTCGTGCTCGTCCTGCTGTTCTCCGCCTGGCAGACCTTCGAGCTCGTGCATCACGGGTACCAGATTCAGCGCCTGGAGCGCGAGCGCGTGGCGGAGGAGGAGCTCAACCGCCACCTGCGGCTCGAGATCGAATCGCTGCGCTCTCCGCGTCGGATCGAAGACGTGGGGCTCAACGAGTTGAAGCTGGTTCGTCCCGATCGGGACCAGGCCATCGTGATCGAGCGGGTGACGCCGTCGGCGCCTCCCGAGAAGTCCATCATCGCAGCACGCTGACGAACCCCGGCCCGCAGGAGGAATGGTGGCAGACCAACAGGCCAGCAGCGGATCGGATCGGTCGCCGCGGTCCGCGCGCGCGGCGATGCGTCCCGCAGGTGCGGCGGTTCCGTCGGCATGGCGCAACACGATCAGCTCGCGGCTGCTCGTCGGCATCGGCTTCTTCGTCCTGTACGCGACG
This sequence comes from Gemmatimonadaceae bacterium, assembly GCA_013820975.1. Taxonomy (GTDB): domain Bacteria; phylum Gemmatimonadota; class Gemmatimonadetes; order Gemmatimonadales; family Gemmatimonadaceae; genus JACDHQ01. Next base: position 1,248 of record JACDHQ010000414.1, on the reverse strand, counting down.
GCCATCGAGGCCCGTCTCGTGTATCTGCAGGTGTTTCAGCGGACCGAGTTGCAGGCGCTCGCCGACCGGCAGCACAACCGGATGATCACGGCGCCCGCCAAGCGTGGCGAGATCGTCGATCGCAACGGGCACGTCCTCGCGTACAGCGTCGACGTGGACTCGGCCTTCGCGGACCCCTCCGAGATCGATGACCCGGACGAGGTCGCCAGGCGGGTGTGCGAGGTGCTCGACCGCTGCGGCGCGCGCGAACGGCAGGAGATGGCGAAGAACCTCCGGCGGGATTCCCAGTTCGCCTACCTCGCGAGAAAGATGTCCCGTGACGAGGCCCAGCGCGTACGCGCGCTGAAGCTGAAAGGCGTGGCTTTTCTGAAAGAGAGCCGCCGCTTCTATCCGAAGAAGGAGCTCGCCGCCCACGTGCTCGGGTACGTCGGGCTCGACAACAACGGCCTGGCGGGGCTGGAATCGACGTACGACGCGCAGGTGCGGGGGCGCGAAGGCAAGGTCTTCGTGCAGACCGATGCCCGCCAGCACGCAATGACGAGCCGCGTGGACCGGCCGGCCACCGCCGGCGCTTCGCTCGAACTGACGATCGATCAGTACATCCAGCACATCGCCGAGCGGGAGCTGCGCGCGGGCGTGGAGGAGAACAAGGCCGCCGGCGGCTCCGTCGTCGTCATGGATCCCCTGACCGGCGAGATCCTGGCGCTCGCCAGCTGGCCGACGTTCAATCCGAATGCCTTCAACAGGTTCGACGAGGAATGGCGCCGCAACCGCGTCATCCAGGATTCCTACGAGCCGGGCTCGACCTTCAAGATCGTGACCGCCTCTGCGGCGCTCGAGGAGAACGTCATCGCGCCGGAGGACCCGATCGACTGCGCGCCCGGCTACATCACCTTCCCCGGACGCAAGCCGATCCGCGACGTCCACACCTACGGCGTGCTCCCCTTCACCGACGTCATCGTGAAGTCGAGCAACGTGGGCGCGATCAAGGTGGGGCTTCGGCTCGGTCCCGAGCGGCTCGGACGCTATGTGAGCCGCTTCGGCTTCGGCCAGGCGATCGGTCCGGACTTCCGTGGCGAGAACCCGGGCATCGTCTGGAACCCGGCGCGGCTCGACGCGAGCGCCCTGGCGTCGGTGTCGATGGGCTACCAGATCGCCGTGACCCCGTTGCAGATGGCGGCGGCCGTCAGCTCCGTGGCGAGCGGCGGGTCGCTCGTCGAGCCGCGCGTGGTTCGCGCGATCATCAAG
>JACDHQ010000413.1 GCA_013820975.1 Gemmatimonadaceae bacterium | reverse complement strand
CCGCTATGCGGAGTACACTCACCGCCTGGCTGCGTCGGACGAAGTCGCCGTGATCCCGCCCGTGGCTGGGGGATGACCGCGGTTCGCGTGGGCACGCAGCCGCTCGACCCCGCCCGGCTGGTCGCGGCCGTCGCCTCGGTTGCGACTGGCGCAACGGTGCTGTTTCTTGGAACGGTCCGGGACCATGCGCATGGAAAGTCCGTCGATGGACTGGAGTACACGGCGTACGAGGCCATGGCGGCCGACGAGCTCCAGCGGGTAGTCGCCGAGGCGATCGAACGGTTCCCGGGGACGCGTCTCGCCGTGGAGCACCGCCTGGGCGACCTGCGACCGGGCGACGTCAGCGTGGCCGTCGCCGCGGCTCATGCACACCGCGCCGCTGCATTCGACGCGGCGCGCTACGTGATCGAGGAACTGAAGGCGCGGGTCCCCATCTGGAAGCGGGAGCAGTTCGCCGGTGGCGAGCGGAAGTGGGTACGCGCATGAGCACGCCCGGGCGCTCGTTCACGGACGGTCAGGGGCGCCGGATCGAGTACCTGCGCATCTCGGTGACAGACCGCTGCAACTTTCGATGCCGGTACTGCCTGCCCACATCCGGGGTCACGTGGCTCCCGCGTGAGGAGCTGCTCACCTACGAGGAGATCGCGGAGGTGGTGCGGCAGGTTGCACCCCTCGGGCTGCGGCGCATCCGCATCACCGGTGGCGAACCGACCATCCGTCCCGACCTCGAGCGATTGATCGCACTGCTGCGCGCCGAGTCCCATGTGGACGACCTCTCGCTCTCGACGAACGGCGTCCACCTTCCCCGGGTGGCCGCGCGCTATCGCGCGGCGGGGCTCGACCGCGTCAACATGAGTGCGGACAGCCTGGATCCCGCGCGGGCTGCGCGCATTGCCCGACGCGACGTGGGCTTCGACCCTCTTCGCTCACTGCTGGCTGCCGAGGCGGCCGGCCTCGGGCCGATCAAGGTCAACGTCGTGCTGCTGCGTGGCGTGAACGACGACGAGATCGAGGAGTTCGCCCGCCTCACGCTCGCCCATGACTGGCATGTGCGCTTCATCGAGCTGATGCCGGTCGGCGACCTGAGCGACCTCACGGAGCGCCATATCGTGCCGACTCCGGAGGTGATCGGCCGCATCTCCAGGCTGGGGGCGCTGTCCCCGGCGGCCGGGCCCGCCGGCAATGGCCCTGCGCGGTACATGCAGCTGCCACGGGGGCGCGGCACGATCGGGTTCATCACGCCGATGACGCACACGTACTGTGCCTCGTGCAATCGCGTCCGCCTGACCGCCGATGGCCGGCTGCGGACCTGCCTGTTCGGCACGCACGAGGTGGACCTGCGGACACCGTTGCGCGCAGGCATTCCGCTCGTGCCGATGATTCACGCCGCGCTCGAGGACAAGCCGCGCGAGCACGAACTCCTCTCGCTGCGCACCGGCGGGCTCCGCGCGCTGTCGCAGGTCGGCGGGTAGGAAACCCGTACGCTGCGTACGGGATTCCCGATGATTGCTCCGGGCGGACGCCCCGGGTAGCTTCCGGGCGATACCGCAATGCCCGTCTCGGCGCGCGCGGATGACGCAGCGCAGCCGGCCTACTCCAGCATCTGAAATCGGATTCCGATCATGGTCAACAAGATTACAGTCGTCGGTGCCGGCAACGTCGGTGCGACGGCTGCCCAGCGGGTAGCGGAGAAGGAGCTCGCCCGGACGGTGGTGATGGTGGACGTGGCCGAGGGCATCCCGCAAGGGAAGGCCCTCGACCAGTGGCAGTCGGCCCCGATCGAGGGATTCGACTCCCGGGTCATCGGCACCAACGTGTACGATGAGACGGCCGACTCCGACGTGGTGATCATTACCGCGGGGATCGCCCGCAAGCCGGGGATGTCCCGCGACGACCTGCTGAACACGAACGCCGGCATCGTCCGCTCGGTGTCGCAGGAGATCGCGAAGTCGTCACCGGAGGCGATCGTCATCGTCGTGTCGAACCCCCTCGACGTCATGTGCTACGTGGCGAAGGAGGCGACCGGCTTCCCGCGTGAGCGCGTCATCGGCATGGCCGGGGTGCTCGACACGGCGCGGTACCGCGCGTTCCTGGCCGAGGCCATTGATGTATCCGTCGAGGACATCCAGGCGATGGTGCTCGGCGGCCACGGCGACACGATGGTGCCGCTGGTGAGCTACACGACGGTCAGCGGCATCCCGATCACGCAGCTGCTGGCGCAGGACAAGCTCGACGCGATCGTGGATCGCGCGCGGAATGGCGGCGCCGAGATCGTGAAGCACCTCAAGAGCGGGTCGGCGTACTACGCGCCGTCGGCGGGCGCGGTGCAGATGGCCGAGGCGATCGTGAAGGACAAGAAGCGGATCCTCCCGTGCTCCGCATGGCTCGAGGGCGAATACGGCATGTCGGGGCTGTATCTCGGCGTCCCGGTGAAGCTGGGCCGCCGCGGAATGGAGCAGATCATCGAGGTCACGCTGACGGCCGACGAGCGTGCGGCGCTCGAGAAGAGTGCCGACGCCGTGCGCGAGCCGATGAAGGTCGTCGCGCGCTGACGGGATGCGCCGGGCTGCCACTGCTGCAGCCCGGCGCCTTTGGTAGTGCACCGCCTCGCCGGGTCGAGGCCCAAGCCCTTTCCATGAACCTGCTTCAGAACTTCTGGCGCTCGACGATCGGCAAGAAGGTCGTCATGGCGCTCACGGGATTGATCGGACTCGGCTTCGTGATCAGCCACGTGGCGAGCAACGTCACGGTGTTCAAGGATTCCGTCCACCTCGACGACTACGCGAAGTTCCTGCGGACGTTCGGCCCGCTGCTCTGGGTGGCGCGCGGGGTCCTGGTCGCCGCGGTGATCCTGCACGTCGTGGCTGCGGTCCAGCTCACGCGCCGCACGCAGGCGGCGCGACCGGTCGGGTACCGGCAGCGTGAGCCGCAGGTGTCCACGTTCGCATCGCGGTCGATGCGGTGGGGCGGGGCGCTGCTGCTCGCGTTCATCGTCTTTCACCTTGCCGACCTGACGTGGGGGTGGGTGAACCCCGGGTTCGTGCACCTGGCGCCGTCGCGGAACATGCAGGCGTCGTTCGCCCGCTGGCCGGTCGCGCTCTTCTATGTCGTCGCGATGGTCTCGCTGGGGCTGCACATCTGGCACGGCGCGTGGAGCGCAATGCGCACGCTGGGAGCGGCGCGGCCGAGCAACGCGCCCCGGCGGCGCGTCGTGCCGATCGTGCTGGCGGTCGCCATTGCCGGCGGC
>JACDHQ010000412.1 GCA_013820975.1 Gemmatimonadaceae bacterium | reverse complement strand
GAACTGCGAACTGCGAACGGCGAACGGCGAACCGGGAACGGCGAACGGCGAACGGCGAACCGGGAACGGCGAACCGAAACCCGATGCGGAGGCTGGGCTGCGGGGTTCCGACAATCCCCGACCCCAACCCCCAACTGCCTACTCCACCGTCACCGACTTCGCCAGGTTCCGCGGCTGGTCGACGTCCAGCCCCCGCTTCGCGGCGATGTAGTACGACAGCAGCTGCAGCGGAATCACCGTCAGGATCGGATACAGCATCTCGAGCGTCTCGGGAATCCGGATCTCGAAGTCGATGAGGCCTTCCAGCGCCGGCTCGTCGCGCGAGGTGATGACGATCGAGCGCCCGCCGCGCGCCTTCACCTCCTGGATGTTCGACACGATCTTCTCGAAGACCGAGTCGTGCGGCGCGATGAACACCACCGGCATGTTCTCGTCGATGAGCGCAATCGGCCCGTGCTTCATCTCGGCCGCCGGATACCCCTCGGCGTGGATGTACGAAATCTCCTTGAGCTTGAGGGCGCCCTCGAGGGCGACCGGGAAGTTGTAGCCGCGCCCGAGATACAGGAAGTTCGTCGCGTCCTTAAACTGCTCGGCGATGATCTCGATCGTCGGCGCGTCCTCGAGGATCTCCTGGATCTGCTCGGGCAGCTTCACCATCGCCTGCGCGATCTCGCGTCCCCGCGACGCCGACATGTCGCGGCGTCGCGCGAAGGTCAGCATCAGCAGCGCGAGGGCCACGACCTGGCTCGTGAACGCCTTGGTGGACGCCACGCCGATCTCGGGGCCTGCCAGCAGGTACACGCCGCCGTCGTCCTCGCGGGCGATCGTCGAGCCGACCACGTTCACGAGGCCGAGCGTCCGCGCCCCCCGCTCCTTCGCCTCGCGCATCGCCGCGAGCGTGTCGGCCGTCTCGCCCGACTGCGAGATCACCACGCAGAGCGTGTTGGGATCCACGATCGGGTTGCGATAGCGGAATTCCGAGGCGTATTCCGTCTCGACGCGGATGCGGGCGTACTCCTCGATCATCAGCTCACCGATCAGCCCGGAGTGCCAGCTCGTGCCGCACGCCGTGATGATCATGTTGTCGATGTTCTGCAGTTCCTCGCGCGTGATGTTCAGGCCGCCGAGCTTCGCGTAGCCCTCTTCCACGACGAGGCGGCCGCGCATGGTGTTCTCGATCGTCTGCGGCTGCTCGAAGATCTCCTTCAGCATGAAGTGGTCGTAGCCGCCCTTCTCGATCTGGTCGAGGTCCCACTCGATCCGGCTGATCCCCTTCCCCACGGGGCGCGCCTTCAGGTCGCAGACGCTGTAGCCGTCGGTCGTCACGACAGCCACCTCGCCATCGTCGAGATAGATCACCTCGCGCGTGTACTGCAGGATGGCCGCGACGTCGCTGGCGACGAAGTACTCGCCCTCGCCGACACCGATCAGGAGCGGGCTTCCCTTGCGCGCCGCGACGATCTTGCCGGGATCGCGCGTGGACAACACGGCGATGCCATACGTGCCCTCGACGAGGCGCAATGCATCCATCACCGCATCCTCGAGGTTGCCGTCGAAGGCCTCCTCGATGAGGTGTGCCAGCACCTCCGTGTCGGTCTCCGACCTGAACGTGTGCCCCTTCTCGATCAGCCGCTTGCGGAGTGTCGAGTAGTTCTCGATGATGCCATTGTGCACCACCGCGATCTCGTCGGTGCAATCGTGGTGCGGGTGCGCGTTGCACTCGTTCGGCGGCCCGTGCGTCGCCCAGCGCGTGTGCGCGATGCCGGTCGTTCCCGTCACGGGCGACCCGCCCACCGCCTCCTCGAGCATGGCGATCTTGCCCTTCGCCTTCCGGGTCTGCACCTGGGCGCCGCCATTGAGGAGCGACACGCCCGCGCTGTCGTAGCCCCGGTACTCCAGGCGCTTGAGCCCAGCGATCAACAGCGGCGCTGCCGCCTTGCTGCCGACGTACCCAACGATTCCGCACATAGAGTCAGTCCATCAAAGGGGAAGAAATCCTCATTGCAATCGGTCCAGCGGCTCCCGGCACTTCCGCACCAGCTCCTGCGCCCCTTCGGCCGTCGGCGCCTCGGCGATCACCCGCACGATCGGCTCGGTGCCACTCGGTCGCACGTGCACCCAGCGGTCGGGCCACGACAGCCGGAGCCCGTCCTGCCGATCGGACTCCGCATCACCGAACGCCCCCTCGAGTGCCTTGTATACCGCGTCGAGCGGCGCAGCCGGTCGGTTCAGCTTGTCCTTCACGATCACATACCGCGGCAAGTCGCCCGCGATCACCGACAGCGGCCGCCCCTCCTCGAGGAGCAATTGCAGCATTAGCGCCACGCCGACGGGGGCGTCGCGTCCGAGATGAAGCTCGGGGAGGATCACTCCCCCGTTCCCCTCGCCACCAATGGCTGCGTTCGTCTCGCGCATCTTCACGGCGACGTTCACCTCGCCCACCGGCGTACGGATCGCCTCCACGCCGGCCTCGCGTGCGACGTCCTCGAGCAGGCGGCTCGTCGACAGGTTGGTCACGACCGGACCACGCCGGTGGCGCAGCACGAGCCGCGCGGCAAGCGCCAGGGTGTAATCCTCACCGATCGCCTTCCCCTCCTCCGACACCAGCGCCAGCCGGTCCACGTCGGGATCCACCGCGAAGCCGATGTCCACTCGCTCCTTTCGCACGAATGCCTCGAACTCCTTCAGGTTCTCGGCGGTTGGCTCGGGCTCCCGCGGGAAGCGGCCGTCGGGTTCCATGTTGATGCCCACCACCTCGCAGCCGAGGCGTTCCAGCAGCTGCGGGACGATGACGCTCCCCGCCCCGCGCACGCAGTCGAGGGCAACGCGGAAGCGGCGCGCCCGAATGCCGTCCACGTTCACGTACGGCAGGGCCAGCACCTGGTCGAGGTGGCGCGCCGCCGCGTCACGGTCCGCCTCGACGGCACCGAGCCGATCCCATCCGACATAGTCGATACCGGATTCCACGAGCGCGCGCATCGCGTCGCCCTCGTGCTTCTCGAGGAAGAGCCCCGACGGACCGATGAACTTCAGGGCATTCCACTCGATGGGATTGTGGCTGGCCGAGAGCATCAGCCCGCCGGCGGCATGATGGTGCTCGACCGCGAGCTGGCAGGTCGGGGTGGTGGTCAGGTCGATGTCGATCACCCGGCATCCGACCGCCTGCAACGTGCCGACGACGATGCGGTGGAAGAGCGGGCCGCTCACCCGGCTGTCGCGTCCCACGACCACCGCATCGCTCGTCCCGTTCGCGCGTGCCC
>JACDHQ010000411.1 GCA_013820975.1 Gemmatimonadaceae bacterium | reverse complement strand
GCCGCCGCTGGATGGGAGCGCCGGGGTGACGAGGTCCACGCGGTCGTTGCCCAGCGCGGGTTTCTCGACGAGAGTGACACCACGCCGTGGAGCGTCGTGCACGTGGCGGCGTGGACCGCCGACGCCGGCGGGAATCCGCTCACCAGCGAGCGCGAATTCATCGCCGGCCGCGACGTCGTTCGTCCGGTCATCGACCCGGATTCCTCCCCGGGCTATCGCGTGGTGCTGGACCCATCGGGCCTGGTGCGCGGCGCACCCGCCACGACGTTTGCCACGCGCATCGCGCACGCGTGGGCGCTGCAGAACTTCCGCCTCGCGTTCGGTCGCCAGCCCTCCCCCGGCGCGACGATCCTGGTCAGGCCGGGACTGACTGCGCGCATCGCGGGGGTAGCGCCCTTCTTCGTCCAGGGGACAGCTGCACGGCCAGCCATCTCGGGAGACACGCTCTACTGGATCGTGGACCTGTACACGTCATCGGCCACCTATCCGCTCAGCGAGCCGCTCATGCTCCGGGGCGCACAGCGCCGGTACTTCCACCCGGCAGGCCATGCGGTCGTCAACTCTGCCACGGGGCTGGTGCGAGTCGCAGGCGTCGGCGATCCCGAACCGCCTGTCCGGAGCTGGATCGAACGGTTTCCGGAGCTGTTCGTCGACGTGGACGAGTTGCCCGAGGGAATCCGCGAGGGACTGCTGCCGCATCCCGAGGCGGCACGCGCACGCGCCATCGCCTTCGCGCGGTTCGGCCCCACCGCGCTGGACGCGCCGCCGACCCGCAGGCACCTGGCGCTGGAACACGGCGCCGATAGTGTCCTGGCGGGCGGGTACACGCCGATCGCGCTTGCCGGCCGCCCCGGGCTGAGCCTCGCGCTCCCGGTCGTCGATACGCGGGATCGCGTCGCCGGGATCGTCGTGGCGTCGGGCCCCGATGCGGCGACGCGCTGGATTCCTGCCGACACGGTGGGCCGCGTCTGGGCCGGCGTGCTCGATGCGCTTCGCGTTGCCGATTCGACGGCCGGCACGCGTGATGCGCGCGCCATGCGCGGACCGGTGCGCGTCGTCCCCCTTCCGGATGCGCTGGCCTACGTCCAGCCGACGTACCTCTGGCCCGGGCGGGGACAGCCGACCCTCGCGAGCGTGACGGTGCTGACGTCTGCGGGCGCCGCGTCGGGGCGCTCACTGGTCGGCATCGGCCGCGGTGCGCTGTCGAGCCTGCCGGAATCCGGAGCGCCGCCGGACCCCCGAGCCCTTTATCTTCGGATGAGGGCTGCGTTGCAACGCGGTGATTGGCCAGCATTCGGCGCCGCGTTCGACTCGCTCGGCCGCGCGCTCACGAGCGACGCTGCCAAGTTGCCCGGGCGTCCGGGCATGGATAGCTTGCGCGCGCCGCAGCCCTGACCGGTGCAGGCCCCCGTCCGCCGGCTTCGGCGACGGTCATTGACGGCATTCGAGACGACACAGCGGAGAACGCGTGAACATTCACGAGTATCAGGCCAAGGAGATCCTCCGGGCCGAAGGGGTTCCGATCCCGCCCGGCGACGTGGCGACCACGCCGGAGGAAGTCGAGGCGATTGCGCGCAAGCTCGGCGGCATGGTGGTCGTCAAGGCCCAGGTACACGTCGGCGGCCGGGGCAAGGCCGGCGGGGTCAAGCTGGCGAAGACGGCGGAAGAGGCGAAGGACATCGCCAGCCGCATCCTCGGCATGGACATCAAGGGACTGACCGTGGAGAAGGTGCTGGTGACGACCGCGGCCGACATCGCCTCGGAGGCGTACGTCGGCATCATCGTCGACCGCGCGGCAAAGAAGCCCGTCTTCATGGTGAGCCCGGCCGGTGGCATCGACATCGAGGAGGTCGCCGCAACGACCCCGGAGAAGATCCTCAAGCTGCCGATCGACACGCGCTTCGGCCTCACGGGCTACCAGGCCAACCAGCTCGGCTACTTCCTCTACAGCGATCCGAAGCAGGTGAAGGCTGCCGCCAAGATCATGCAGGGGTTGTACAAGGCGTTCATGAAGAGCGGCTGCTCGCTGGCCGAGATCAACCCGCTGGTCGTCACGCCTGCCGGCGACGTTGTGGCACTCGACGCGAAGATGGTGATCGACGACAACGAGCTCGATCGGCTGCCCGACGTCGTCGCCCTGCGCGACGAGAGCTCGGAAGAGCCGAGTGAGGTGCTGGCACGGAAGGCCAACCTCACCTTCATCAAGCTCGATGGCGACGTCGGCTGCGTCGTCAACGGCGCCGGTCTCGCGATGGCGACGATGGATCTCGTGAAGTACTACGGCGGCGACCCGGCGAACTTCCTCGACATCGGCGGCTCGTCGAATCCCGAGAAGGTCGTCAACGCGCTCAAGATCATTACTGCCGACTCGAGCGTGAAGGCGATCCTGTTCAACATCTTCGGTGGCATCACCCGGACCGACGACGTCGCCAACGGCATCGTGACCGCGACGAAGGCGAACCCCCTCAAGGTCCCGATCGTGATCCGCCTGACCGGCACCAACGAGGAGATCGCACTGAAGATCCTCCAGGAGAACGGCTTCTCGGCCTCCTCTGACATGGACGAGGCGGTCCAGAAGGCCGTCGAGCTGGCCAAGGGAGGAAAAGCCGCGTGAGCATCTTCATCAATGAGAACACGACGGTCATCGTGCAGGGGATCACGGGCCGCGACGGCTCGTTCCACGCGAAGCAGATGATCGAGTATGGCACGCGCGTCGTCGGCGGCGTCACGCCAGGGAAGGGGGGCCAGAAGTTCGAGGCCGGCGTGCCGATCTTCAACACGATGCACGACGCGGTCCAGCAGACGGGCGCCAACACGTCGGTGATCTATGTGCCGCCGATGGGCGCGGCCGATGCGATCATGGAAGCGGCGGATGCGGGGATCAAGTTCATCGTGGCGATCACGGAAGGCGTCCCGGTGCTCGACATGACGAAGGTGCACCCGTTCGTGAAGGAAAAGGGCGCCCGCCTGCTCGGCCCGAACTGCCCCGGCCTCATCACGCCCGGCAAGTCGAAGGTCGGCATCATCCCCGGCCGCATCTGCACGCCGGGCAACATCGGCGTCGTGAGCCGCTCGGGCACGCTGACCTACGAGATCGTCTACCAGCTCACCCGTGCCGGCCTTGGCCAGTCCACGTGCGTGGGCATCGGCGGCGACCCGATCAACGGGACGAGCTTCATCGATACGCTGCAGGCGTTCGAAAACGATCCGGACACCGTGGCCGTCGCGATGATGGGCGAGATCGGCGGCACGGATGAACAGGAAGCCGC
>JACDHQ010000410.1 GCA_013820975.1 Gemmatimonadaceae bacterium | reverse complement strand
GAGTTGCACCTCGCGCTCGATCTGCGCGCTCAGCCGCGCTGCCCGCGCATCGAGCGGCTGCAGCCGTGCAACGTCGGCCTGCAGCACCGCGTGGCGTGCACCGTCGTATCCGGCGGGAATGGCCGCGAGGTCCGTGCGGACGCGGTCGAGCCGCGCCTGCCGATCCTCGAGATCCTTCGCCAGAGTTGCCAGCTCCTGCACCGCCACCTGCACCTTGGTAAGCCGACGCTCAAGGCGCGACACGTCCTCCGACGCCGCGCGCCGCGCATCCTCCAGCGCCACGATGTCCTCGGGCAAGGCCTCCAGCTGCTCCCGCCGTGCCTTGAAGTACCGGCCGTCCACCAGCACCGTCTCGATGAGGGTGTCGAGATCCTCGAGCACGGTGGTGTAGGTGGCGCCGAGGGGCCGCGTGCACGTCGGGCACGGGCTGTCGGCCCCCAGCTCGGCGAGCTGCTCGCGCTGCTGGCGCAGGTCGGAGTACTGCTGGCGCAGGGCATCCTTCTTCGTGTCGGCCTCCTGGCGGTCGCGCACCCACTCGGTGCGCCTGGCGTCCAGGGCTTCCTCGGAGACGCCGAGCACCTGACGTGCCGCTGCCATCTCCACCGCCGTCTCGATTTCAAGGGTCGGCGCCGTAGCGACCCGCTCGCGCCGTTCGGTGAGACGCGCCACGTCCGCCGACAGCGACCGTTCGCTCTCGGCCAGCGTCTGCCGGCGTCCCTCCTCCCGCCAGAGGTTGTCCTGCGCACGGAGTTCGGCGACCGCGGCGCCGAGCGGCGCAAGCTGCACCGCAAGATCTGCCAGCTCCGCGCGCGCGGCGTCGAGCTCGGCGACGTCCCGGCCGAGCCGCTCGACGTCACGCACGGCGCTCGCCTCCTCGGCCTCGGCAACGCGCAGCTCGCCGATCGTGGCCTGGAGCTGGTCGCGTTCGGCCTGTGCGCGCTGCCACTCGGGACCCACCTGGCCGAGCAGCCCCTGCGCGCGCTCGCGACTCTTCACGGCAGTTTCGGCCCGTGACGCGGCAGCCGCACGGCGCTCCTCCGCTTCGCGAAGCATGCGCGCCACGCTCTCGGGATCGGGCATCGCGGCGCGCACCCCCTGCGCCTCGGCGCTGATCAGCTTGCGCCGGTCACGAACGAGCGACTGTGCCGCGCGCAGGCGCTCGTAGCCGAGGACACGCGAGAGGAACTGGGCACGCTCCGACGGCCCCATCGCCGCCATGACGCTCAGTTCCTTTTGCCCCGTGAAGTACGTGTTGTAGAACTCATCGAGCGACATGCCAAGGCGGCGCCGCAGCATCTCGGACACGCCCGTGAGGGAGTTGGCGATCGGCTGCTCGCCGGCATCGAGAAAGAGCTCGGCGCTCGTGAGCCCACGGACGACGCGATAGCGATGGCCCCCGAGGTCGAAGTCGAGCTCCACGCGGACACTCGCTCTGGCGCCGGCGCGAATGGAGCGGATCGAGTCGCGGGTTCCGCGGGCCGCCGGCATTCCGTACAGCGCCCAGGCGATCGCCTCGAGGATCGTGCTCTTCCCCGCGCCGTTCAAGCCGATGATGCCGGTGAGCCCCGAGTCGAAGTCGATCCGGGTGTCGAGGTGCTGGCGGAAATTCTGCAGGTGCAGGCTGTTGAGCCTCATGCGTCGTCCGGGCTCCGGCCGGCCGCGACGGCGGCGGCGCCTTCCGCATCGACGCTCGCGAGCCGTTCCGCTTCCTCGAGATAGTGCAGGCCGAGCGAGACGAGGGTCTCGCGGTTGACGTCTGCATCGATCACGCGGCCCTGCAGCGTCCCGCGCACGAGATCGGCGAGCGACGGGCGCTTCCCTGGTGAGCCCGAGATCGCCGAGGCGCGCGTCACGTCGGGGCGGCGCGTATCCAGCAGGAAGTGCAGCGCGCGCCGCTGGTACTCGCGCACCGCCTTGTGATCGAGCTCGCGCACCAGGTGGCGCGGGACGTCGCGGACGATGAGCCGCACGATCCGGTCGTCGATCCCCCCGGGCGCCGTCTCGATGGCATCACGGATCGCCGCGTCGACGTCGGCGGCGTTCAGGCCGGCGGCCGAGATGGGAATGAGATCGAGCAGCTCCCGGCTTGGCGGCAGCGGGTGGAACTCGTGCCGCCCCGTCGCGAGGTCACGCTCGATGATCCCCTTGCCGGGAATCTTCGCGACCCGCTGCTCGTAGACCTCGCCCCACGCGTTGGCGCTCGTGTAGTCGATCGAGCCGGCATAGTACGCATTCGGCGCGATCTCGCGATACACGTGATAGTGGCCGAGTGCGACGTAGTCCCAGCGCTCCGCGCCGAGCTCCTCGTGCGAGATCTCGAGCGCTGCGCGATCGACCGTCATCGCATGCGCCGGCAGCATCCCCTCCACTTCGCCATGCAGCAGCAGCACGTTGTATCGCACCCCGGGTTCCGGGCGGAGCGCCGGCCGCGTGCCGGGAACATCAGGCACCGCGAGGATCGAGAGCTCGAGCTCGGGAATCGACAGCCGCTGCGGACCGTCGTCGATGACGTCGATACCGAGCTGGGTGAAGAGCCGGAGGATGCACCCGGTTTCCGTGGAGCGCGGCGTGTCGTGGTTGCCGGCGATCATCACCACCCGCGTGTCGGGCAGCTGCTGGCGCAGGTGGGCGAACTGGCGGAAGGCGAAGAGGATCGCCGGGTTCGTCGGCCGGACCGTATGGAACACGTCGCCCGCGATCAGCACGACGTCGGGCGCGAGCTCGATCACGCGGTCGATCGCCCGCCTGAACGACGTGGCGACATCCGCCTCCCGCTGGTTGATGCCGGCAGGGGTGAGGCGCTGGTACTGGCGAAAGCCGAGGTGCAGGTCTGAGAGATGGACGAGTCGCACGATGCTCCGGGCTCGCCGGAATCTACACGCGGCCGCTCAGGGGCGCGGTCTCCGCGCGGGCTGGCGCTCCTGGAGCCGGACCCGCTGCGTGACGACCGTCTTGAAGCGCACCGGCTCGATTCCCGACGAGGCAGGCGGCTGCAGTGAACTGTGCATCGTCACGACGAAGCGTGAGTCGGCGATCCACCCGCGCAGGCGGTCGAGCTGGAGCGACCCCGCCACCGTGCCGACGATGCTCATCACCGTGCCTCGCGGACCGGCCGTCGGGACATCGTTGCGTTCGAGGTCGCCCCGCACGGAGATGTAGGCGATGCGGCCTCCACGGCCAATGGAGTCGAGGCGGAAGGTCGCGCGCACCATGCCCGCATCCGCCGTCGGGCCGACCGGCACCGGCATCGAGCGGATCCAGGTCTCGCC
>JACDHQ010000409.1 GCA_013820975.1 Gemmatimonadaceae bacterium | reverse complement strand
GGCGCCGCGGCGGGCGCCCTGCTCGGGGTGGGCATCCAGCTGGCGCTCCCCGGCGTAATGGCCGACCTGCTGCCGGTGGACGTGACGATCCGCGTGGCACCCGGCCCGATCCTCGTCGGGCTGGGGGTCGGCGTGTGGGTGGCGCTCGTGTTCGCGCTGCGGCCGCTGGTGGCGCTGCGCAACGTCTCGCCATTGCAGGCGCTCCGGCGCGAGAGCGATGCGTCGGTGATGCGCACGACGCGGTGGGCACCTGGTCCCTTGCTCATCACGCTCGCGACGATCGCCAGCGTGGTCGCGATCGCGACGAGCCGCTCGGATTCGCTGACGGAGGGAGTGATGCTGGCCGGCGGCGTGGGCACCGCCGTCCTGGTGCTGTGGGGGAGCGCGGCGCTGCTCGTGTCGCAGGCGCGGCGCCTGTCGCGGCCGGCGTGGTCGTACACCCTGCGGCAGGGGGTGGCCAACCTCTACCGCCCCGGCAACCAGACACGGGTCGTCGCCCTCGCGCTCGGATTCGGCGTCTTCCTCATGAGCACCCTCTACCAGGTGCAGGACAACCTCCTCCGTACGCTGAACGTGCGGCTCGAGGCGTCGCGCGCGAACGTGGTGTTCTTCGACGTGCAGCAGGACCAGCGGGACGGAATCGACTCGCTCATCCGCGCCGCGGGGCACGAACTCGTGCAGCAGGCGCCGATCGTCCCGATGCGCATCGCGTCGATCAACGGCGAGGAAGTGGTGGGCGCGCAGGGCGACGTCGGTGGCAGGCGCCGGGCGGGGTGGGCGCTCCGCCGTGAGTATCGCTCGACCTACCGGAGCGAGCCGCAGCCCTCCGAGCGCATCACGGCCGGCCGGTGGTTTCAGGAGCCGGACGGCGACGATGTATACGAGGCGTCGTTCGAGCAGGGGCTGGCGGAGGAGCTCGGGGTGGGACTCGGCGACTCGGTGACGTGGAACGTCCAGGGAGTGCGCGTGAAGACGGTGATCACGAGCCTCCGCGAAGTGAACTGGGCGCGCTTCGAGACGAACTTCTTCGTGGTGACCGAGCCGGGCGCGCTCGAGCGGGCGCCGCAACAGTTCGTACTCCTTGCGCATGCGGCGACGCCGGAATCAATCGCGCTGCTCCAGCGCGACGTCGTGCGCGAGTTCCCGAGCGTGTCGAGCATCGACCTGACGCTGGTGCAGCAGACGGTGGGCAATGTCCTGAGCAAGGTCGTCGTGGCGATCCGCTTTCTCGCGGTCCTCAGCCTGGCACTCGGCATCCCGGTGCTGTTCAGCGCGGTGAGCGCGACGCGGCGCGACCGCCTGCGCGAGGGAGTGCTGCTGAAGACGCTCGGTGCGACACGGCGCCAGGTCGGGCGCATCATGCTCGCCGAGTACGCGATCCTCGGGCTCCTCGGCAGCCTCACGGGCGTGCTGCTCTCACTGGCCGCGGCGTGGGCGCTGTCGCGTTTCGTCTTCGAGACGACATTCGTGCCGGCGGTCGTCCCTGCGCTGCTCGTATCGGCCGCGATGACGCTGCTGGCCGTTGCGATCGGGGTGATGACCGGCCGGGAGGTGTTCCGGTCGACGCCGATGGTGGCGTTACGCGAAGCGTAACGAGCTATCAGCTATCAGCTATCAGCTATCAGCTGACACGGACTGCGCCCGTCCCAGCTACGCTGGGAACGGGCGCTCTTCCTTGATGCGATCGTACGCAGTGGCGTCGTCCGCGATGCCGTTTCGCCGCAGGCGCTTCCGACTTGAGCTGATAGCTGATAGCCGATAGCTGATAGCCCTATCTTATCCTCGTCACCGCGAGCCGAAGCGTCGAGGATGGCACTCCCCCGCCCGGCAGCCGCAGCTCCAGCACCTGCGGACCGGACCACGCTCCGGTGAGGTCGACCATCGAGGCCGATCCGCCGCGAAGCGCGCTGCCCTGCACGGCGAAGCCGCCGAACGATGCAACGTACGCTGCGAGTGGATGAGGACGGACGTACGAGGCGGGGAAGTCCTTGTGCATACCCGCGAAGACATCCGGCAGGTTCCACGTCGCGACCCGCTGGTCGCGCGCGGGGAGGAATCCCGGGTAATCGTCCAGTGCGAGGCTCATCGTCCAGTCGGCGACCATCTCGGCCCAGGGGCGGCCGGTCACTGACTCGAGGTTCGTCACCCCCGACGCAGGACCGCGCGTGAGCGCCTGAAAGAACGCGGCCTCGGCCGGTGCCAGGTCGGCCGCCCAGCGCACGAGCGACCAGCCGCTCGCGTAGTAGTTGTAATCGTTGGTGCTCGTCTGGCCGAGCGGCGTGAGCGTGCCGTTGGCGGCCATGTACTCGGGGAGGCCGCTGAAGTGCTTGTACATCACGTACGGCTGGTCGGCGCACGCCGACAGCGACGGGCGCACGTCGCACGCGATCGCCGAGTGACCGGTGTTGTTCTTCCATGCGCCCTTGGCGAGGGCACGGGCGTACAGCTCCTCGGAGTGGCGCGCCGTTGCTTCCTCGAGCCATCCATCCTCGAGTCCGTGCCCCCGCGCCATGCGCTCCGCGTAGGCGGTGATGTGCTTCGCCTCGTGGATGATCGTCGAGCGCATGCTGCGCCGCCATCCGTCCGGCGACTGGATCGAGGCGACGCCCCCGAACATCGAGGTCGCCACGGTGGCGTAGAAGACCTCACCCTCGTTGCTCGACTGTGCCTGGGTGCGCGGATAGAAGTCGCAGCCGATCACGAAGCCGGCGATGCCGCTGAAGTTGTTGTTCACCACCGGCGAGAAGAGCATGATGATCTTCCCGTTCCGGTCGAGCCGGGCGTCCATCGCGAGCGGGTTGCCGAAGTTGGCGGTGAGCACGGGCCACATCACCCCCTCGAACTCGTCGCCGATGGAGCGGTAGGTCGCATCCATGCGGCCGGCGAGCGGCGCCGTGACGTCCTCGAGGATGATGGAGCGCTGTCCGCTGTACACGACTCGCGTGCGGACGGAAAAGTACTTGCCGCACGCATTGGATGCGTTGATGTCGGGAATGCGCAGGGTCGCCGTGTCACCGACGGCCTGCAGCCCCGAGGTGGGCCCGACGGCCGCCGTTGCGGCAGTGCCATCGGGCGACACCGACAGCTGTGCCTGGACCCCGGTCCGGGTCCGGCCGGGCGCCCCGAAGCGCGCCTGCAGCCCGCGGCTCGTCTCGAGCACGCGATGATGGAGCCGCTCGCGACGCCTGGTGATCTCCACTTCCTCGTCGAGGAGCGACTGCCCCCCCACGGGAGCCGCCGACACAGCTGGCGATGCGGTGCCGGCGAACGGGCCCGGAA
>JACDHQ010000030.1 GCA_013820975.1 Gemmatimonadaceae bacterium | reverse complement strand
CCGCTCCCTCGCCTGATGGGGCGGCTCAGCGCTGCGCGCGAGCCTGTTGAGGGCCCGCCACAACGGCGCGCCGCAGGCTGCGCGCCCCAACAGCGCCGAAGGCGCGCCCCTCAGCGTTCGGCCGAAGGCAGACGCGCACCAACACCCGGGCGCAAGCCCCGGCGCCCCGGCACCCCGGAGCCCCTAGAAGCGCGCCAACGCCCCCACCCTCAGCCCCAGCCGGTCAGGGATCGCCTCGAACGTATGATATCCGAGCGAGACAGAGGCCCCGAGCAGCCGCGTCAGGTACTTCCGCCCCCCGACCTCGAGGAACCCCGTCTGCCGGATGTCCACCACGACCTCGTTCGAGGTCGTCACGCCGGCAGTGACCGCTTCCTCTCCTGTCCCGGCCGCCATCTCCACGAACTCGCGCGACGGTCCCACATACCGTCGCACCAGCCCCGACACCGACGATCCCCCGCCGCCTCCACCCCGTTCCGCCTGGGTGCCCCGGACGCGGCCGTACCAGCGATCCCCGACGTACTTCCCCACTGACAGGGACGAGAGGAACACGGGGTTCCCATAGCCCATCCGGCGGATGGCAACGGACGGTTCCCAGCCGCCTTGCACCCCCTGGAACAGCTCGGCAGACAGGTCCGTGGTGGGCAGCACGACCGCAGTCGTCGCCACCGCCCCCCGAAGGTTCCCGAACGCACCCGGCCAGAGCCTTCCGTAGATGTCCAGCGAGCGCGCGCCGTCGCGACGGTCGAATCGTTTGACCTCTACCGCACCGACGCCGATCGACCCCCAGTCGAACCGGCGCGCCACGAGCAGTTCGGCCGCGCTCCACGGTCGCCAGGTTGACGCGTCCGACAGGTAGCTGTCGCGCCCGATTGTCGCCTCCGCCGTCCAGCCGGAGAGCGGCCGGCCCTGCACCGCGACGTCGGCCTGACCCGGCTCCTGCGCGACCCCCGGTCCCGCCGCCAGGCCAACGGAAATGATCCAGCTGGCAGTCAGTGCCCACCATCGACTTCTCATCACGGCTCCTTTTTCTCGGCGGTCGCGGCCTGGGGCGAGAACCCCCGGCGCTCCATCTCCCCCCACGCATGTACCCCCCTGATCGCCGAGACGACCCCCTTCAGCCGCCACCAGGTCGAAAGCTGGCGGTATCCGAGCGGCTCGATGACCGCCAGCCCGAAGAGCCCGAAGAGGTCCCGCGGCCGCTCGTATCGCCGCAGCGACATCTCCTCGAGCCCGACCGCCGCAATCGAGATCGCCATCCCCAACCCGATCGCCACCCCGAAGAAGGCCAGCGCGAACAGCGGCGACCAGCCGACGAGCAGCAGCTGGATTGCAAATGCGATGTAACCGCCGACCTCAATGATCGGGCCGAGTCCTTCCAGGAAGAGAAAGTAGGGATACGCGACCATCCCGATGCGGCCGTACCGGGGCCGGAACAGCATCCCGCGGTGCATCCACAGCACCTGCAGCAGCCCGCGCTGCCACCGGTCACGCTGGCGGCCGAGCACGCGCAGCGACTCCGGCGCCTCCGTCCATGCGACCGGATCGGGGACGAACCCCACCCGGTAGGGGATGCGATTGTCACGGCAGTAGCGGTGCAGCCGGACGACCAGCTCCATGTCCTCGCCGACGGTGTCCTTGCGGTAGCCGCCGGCCTCGACCACCGCGGCACGCTGGAAGAGTCCGAATGCGCCCGAGATGATCAGCGTGGCATTCAGGGCATCCCACCCCATCCGCCCCGACAGGAACGCGCGGAGGTACTCGACGACCTGCAGCTGCGGGAGCAGCCGCTTCGGCAGTCGCACCTCGGTCACCACGCCGCCCTTCACCACCACGTCGTTGGCGATGCGGATGATCCCGCCGGCGGCCACCAGCGTCCGATCCTCGAGGAAAGGCCTCACGACCCGCGCCAGGGCGTCGCGCTCGAGCAGCGTGTCTGCATCGAGGGCGCAGAACAGCTCGCCGCGACAGTAGTTGAGCCCTGCATTCAGCGCGTCTGCCTTGCCGCCGTTCTCCTTGTCGAGCACGTAGAGGTTCGGGCGACGGCGGCTTCGGTACACCGCCTTCACCCGCGCACAGGGCAGCGAAGCCGACGGCGCCCGCGGGATCTCCTCGAGGTCGAACGCCTCGATCATCACGGCCAGCGTGCGATCCTTCGATCCGTCATTCACGACGAAGACCTCGTACCGCGGATACTGCTGCGCGAGGAGCGCGGTCGTCGCCGGCACGCACGTCGCCTCCTCATTGTACGCCGGCGCGATGAGCGTCACCGTCGGGACATTCTCGGCGCTGAGGAACTCTTCCACGTAGAAGAGCTTCATCCGCCGTGCATGACGGCGGAGCGCGCCGAATGCCAGCATGCTGGTGATCAGGTAGCCGGCATTGAGCAGCACGAAGTAGCCGAGGACGATCCACGTCAGCACGTGCACGGCATCGAGCAGGATGCCGGTCATCGCACGCCCCCGATGCGCCGCTGGTAGAGCACCTCGCGCGCGAGCAGGGCGCGCGTGGATCCGACGTCGGGAATGGCCGCGAGCAGGTCGCCGCGGCCGATCCGGGCGAGCGCGTGCGCCGCTTCGGCGGCCACGAGCGGCGACCGGTCGTCCACGGCGGCGAGCAGCACCGGTGCATCGGCGGCATCGCCGATCGTCGCGAGCGCCTCGACCACCGCGCTGCGCACCGCCGGGTCGTTCGACTGGGCGCGCGCGCGCGCCGCCTCGAGGTGCGCGGCGCCGCCGACCTTGGCGATCAGGCGCAGGCAAGCCACCGCGATCTCCCGTTGCAGCTCGGCCGTGCCTTCGAGCAGCAACGTCGCCGCGACGTCGGCGGCTTCGATGTCGTTGAGCAGGCGCAGCGCATCGGCGGCGACGGCGCGCGTCTCCGGAATGGCACTGCGATCGGCGAGCACGGCGCGCAGGCTCGGTGCCGCCGACGGCCCGAAGCGCGCGAGCATCGCGCCGAGCACGCGCGGCCGCCACCGCGTGAACCGCGGCAGCCGGGCGATCACGGAGTCGGCCCGTGCCGCACTCTCCCGGCGCGAGAGGGCCGACGCGGCGGCCATCGCGACGAGCGAGGAGGGATCGTCGAGCATGGCGACGATCGCCGGCTCGGACCTGGCCCCCCCGAACAGGGCGAGGCCCTGCACCGCCCGCGCGCGCCGCTCCTCGACGCTGCTCCGCAGCTGCTCCTCGACCAGCGGCAGGTTACGCTCCGCGAGACGCGCGAGGAGCGCGCGCTCGCCGCCCGACACGCGGCGCGCGTACCGGGCGAGCACGCCTACGAAGAAGAGTGCCTCCTCCGGCGCGACGTGGAACCGCGCGGGGTCCTCGGCGAGCTCACCGGACAGCGTGTCGAGCAGGTCCTGCTCCCAGCGCTGCTCGAGCGAGGCCCACCGCCGCGCGCGGCGGACGTTCCCCAGGCGCAGTCCGAGCGTCACCCCGACGAACGCCACCGACATCGCCAACAGTACCGCGGTGGCGATCACCAGCGCCCGCAGCGTGATCGTGGCCCCGGCGGGGCTGGCCACGGCCTGCAGCAGCATGCTGCCGGCCGTCACCCGGTCACCATCGGCACGCGGCCGTCGTTTCCATCACCGGCCGAGCAGCCGTTGTACCCGCGCAAGCAGTTCGAGCGGCGAGAACGGCTTTACCACGTAGTCGTTCGCCCCGAGGCTCAGTCCCCGCTCCACGTCGGACTCGCTGGCGAGCGACGTGAGCAGGAGTACGGGGGTCTCCGCATGGTCGGGAAGGCTGCGCAGGTGCTCCAGCAGCTCGAATCCGTCCACGTCGGGCATCAGCACGTCGATGATCGCAAGGTCTGGACGCGCCGTGGCGAGCATCTCCATCGCGCTGCGTCCATCAGGGGCGTGGATCACGTTGAACCCTGCCTTCGCCAGGCGGTGCTGCAATAGCGTCGCGATCACACGGTCGTCCTCGGCGACGAGGATCGTGCGCGGGGCCATCGGGGTACCGACATGGCGACTCGCCACGCGGTCGCGGCCCGCCGCCTTCGCCCGGTAGAGTTCCGCCTCGAGGTCGGTCATCACCCCGGCGGCCGTCGCGCCGACAGGCATCTCGACGACACCTGCCGACATGGTGACGGCGAACGGCGTATGGACGGCGGTTCGCATCGCCTCCACGCGGTCCATCGCGGCGGCAAGGTCCGTGGACGGCATGAGCACGGCGAACTGGTCGCCGGCCCAGCGGGCCACGACGTCGTCGGGCGCCGCGGCACCGGAAATCGCGCGTGCGACTCCTGCGAGCATCGCGTCTCCCGCCTCGTGTCCGCGGATCGTGTTGACGGCGCGAAACCGATCGATGTCGAGCAGCGCCGCACACGACGCACCGATCCGGCGCGGGTCGGCACCGTGCGCATTCACCGCCTGCGTGAAGCCGGCGCGGTTGACGGCATCGGTCACCGGGTCCCGGAGCGCCTCCCGGCGCGTAGCCGCGGCACGCCGCAATGCCTGCGCTGCCGCCGCGCGCAGTACCGGGCCCTCGATCGGCTTCTCGAAGTACGAGTCGGCCCCCAGCGCGTAGCAGTCGATCCGTGCCTGGGCGCCGGCCGTCGAGGTCACCACGATCACGGGCACCGTGGCCGTCGCCGGATTGGTCCGCAACTCCGTGAGGAACTCCCGCCCGTCGCCGTCGGGGAGCAGCAGGTCCACGAGCACGAGGTCCATCGTCGCATCCTCGATCGTCGTGCGGGCCTCGGCGATCGTCTGCGCCACGTAGATGCGCGACGACTCGCTCCCGAGCACGCTCCGGGCGAAGTAGGAGGCGACGGGATCGTCCTCGAGGATGAGGATGTTGGGGTCGGCGCGCAGTGGCGTCATCGGCACCTGATGGCAAAAGCGTCCCGCGTGCAGCTGCACACGGGACGCCAGAGGGCCTGCAGGAAGGTGGCGCTTACCAGCGGTAGTGCGCGAACGCCTTGTTGGCGTCGGCCATGCGGTGCGTGTCTTCCTTCTTCTTGATGGCGTTGCCCTCGCCCTTGGAGGCCAGGATCACCTCGGCGGCGAGCTTCTCGGCCATCGACTTCTCGTTGCGGTCGCGCGAGTACCCGATGAGCCAGCGCATCGCGAGCGCCGTGCGGCGGTCGGGACGGACCTCGACCGGCACCTGGTAGGTGGCGCCACCGACCCGGCGGCTCTTGACCTCCACGGCCGGCTTCAGGTTGGAGAGCGCCTGCTTGAAGACGTTCACCCCCGGCTGGCTCGTGCGGGCCTCGACGAGGTCCATCGCGCCGTAGAAGATGCGCTCGGCGGTGGACTTCTTTCCCTCGGTCATCAGGACGTTGATGAACTTGGAGACGGTCTGGCTGTCGTAGCGGGCATCCGCGAGGATGGTGCGCTTGACGGCGGACTTGCGGCGGCTCACTTCTTACCTCCCTTCGCGGCCTGGCCCGGCTTGGGGCGCTTGGTCCCGTACTTCGAGCGGCTCTGGTTGCGACCATTCACGCCGGAGGCGTCGAGGCTGCCCCGGACGATGTGGTAGCGCACGCCCGGCAGGTCCTTTACGCGGCCGCCGCGCACGAGCACGATCGAGTGCTCCTGCAGGTTGTGGCCTTCGCCCGGGATGTAGGCGATGATCTCGAACCCGTTCGTCAGGCGGATCTTCGCGACCTTCCGGAGGGCCGAGTTCGGCTTCTTGGGAGTGGTCGTGTAGACGCGGGTGCATACGCCACGGCGGAAGGGATTCCCCTTCAGGGCCGGCGACTTTTCCTTGCGGGCGACGTTCTGGCGCGAACGACGGACGAGTTGATTGATCGTTGGCATGAGCTCTGTTAGCACAGACAAATACCGCCCCAACTGCGGGGCGGGAGAGACTGCGGAACCTAGGGCTGGGAGGCGGGAGTGTCAACCCACCGTCTCGCGGGGAGTTACGTAGGTTGGCCCGGGTGGAGGAGCACCCTGCCACCGGCTGCTCCCATCGGCAGGTCATCCAGAAACGGAAAGGCGCCCGGCCTGAGCCGAACGCCCCCCTGTCTCTCCTTCACCCCCCCCCCGCGTCTTCCCGACGCACGAGCGAGTGACTACCCCGCCTTTACGGGATGTTCGGATTGCCGTTCACCTCGTTCCGCGGCAAGGGCCAGCATGTGATGGTCTCATCATAGGCCTGGCCGGTAGTGCTTCCCGGATAGGGGCCCTTCGGGAAGAGATCCACGTTGTAAAACTGGCGGTACCGGCGAAGGTCGCCCAGCCGATGCCCGTCCAGGTAGAAATCACGGCCTCGCTGGTCCCGGAGTTCGGCCATGAGCGCATCGCCCACCAGTGCCACCGCAGCCTGATTGCCGGCGGCGCGGCGCTCGTTGACGAACGTCAGCGTCGCCGCCACGGGGCCCTGGGCCTCGGCCACGATGTACCGGGCCTCGAGGGTCGACGCGAGGCGCGCCCGCATTTCCGCGGCAAAGGGGGCGCCGGGGATCGCTCCGTTGTATGTGCTGTACGCGGAGGGGGCCAGGGGGATGCCGTTCCGCGCGGTCGTGCTCACGATCCTCGGTACACGGGGATCGGTTGCCATCGCCGCGAACGGAGTGTTGAGCAGGTTGGCATTACTCCCGAGTTGAAGCCGGTCGTACACACGGTGACGCTGTGCCGACGTGTTGTCCGAGTAATACGCAAAGAACAGGAAATTCGCGTTGGCCGCGATCACCTGTTGTGCATAGGCGATGGCGGCGGACTTGTCGTTTCGGTTGAGCGCTGCGCGCCCCGCCCCCACGAGGGCGAAGAGCCGGACCGAGTCCGCCGCCGCCACGGCATTGGCATTGACGGTCGTCATGGCCTGCAGCCGCACCTTCGCGGCGGTGGCAATGGTGATGGCCGAATCGAACTTGGCGATCGCGTCCGCGAACATCTCGTCCGACGGCTTCGGCGCACTGAGATTGATCGGGGTCCCGCAGAACGTCTCGCCGAGCAGCACGTAGGCGTGACCCGCATAAGCCAGCGAGCGGGCGACTCGCAGGTCACTTGACGCACTGTCCCCAAGGATGAGCACGAGGCGTCGGGCCGCGTCCTCCCCCATGAACCGCGCACGCTGCAGCGGGGAGTACATAAACGCCGAGATGTAGGACATGTCGGTGTAGAGCTCTCGCCGGTCAATCTGGCCTTCCTCGCTGAATACAGCACGATTGTAGAGCTCGTCCGTGAACTGGGAGTTCCAGTACCACACGTCATCCACGGCGTCCTGGAAGGTCCCGATGGGCCCGTTCGCGATGAGATTCACGTAGGCGGCATTGGTGACATCCGGTTCCTCGACGGCCCCGGGGTTCTCGGCCACGAGGAAGTCGCCGCACGCAGCGGCGCCCAGGATGAGCACGGCTGCCGCAGTGCGCACCAGTCGGGCATGCACGCGGTCGTTGGCAGATATATGAGTCATGAGGCGTCCGGGATTATCAGTACGTGAAGTTGACTGACGCGGTCATACGGCGGGGCGCCGGCGAGGCGTAGGCGTCGACGCGTACGAAGTTGCGCCCGCCATACGAATTCACTTCCGGGTCTGCGCCCTCATAGTCCGACCAGATGGCGAGGTTGCGCGCCGCGAGCATCAGCGTCGCCGTCTGGCCACCTGCCCGCTGAACAAAGCGGGTCGGGACGTTGTACGAGAGAGACAACTCACGGAGCTTCACGAAGTCGCCAGCCTGGATCCACTCCGGCGAGACCGCCGTGCTGCGGTACACCGCCAACTCGTGGAACAGCACCGAGTCGGCGTCCGTCTGGGGGAAGCGCGCCCGCGGGTCGTTGACCCGTGCGCAGTTATCGTTGGCCGTCTGGCAGCGATTGCGCTCCTGCAGGTTGAATACCTTGAAGCCACCCTTGTGATCGAGCAGCGCGTAGAGGCGGACGTTCCCGAAGAGCGTCACCGTGTTCG
Source organism: Gemmatimonadaceae bacterium (assembly GCA_013820975.1). GTDB lineage: Bacteria > Gemmatimonadota > Gemmatimonadetes > Gemmatimonadales > Gemmatimonadaceae > JACDHQ01. The sequence goes on along the minus strand of JACDHQ010000030.1, from coordinate 2,468 downwards.
AGAACCCGAATTCGCGGGTGGGCGTCGAGGGCCCCTGGTACCGGCGGTCCGTGCTGAAGAGTGCAACGCCGGCCGCGGTGCGCATCGCGGAGCCGCGCGGCCCACACGGCATGATGGTCGCGCCGGTGGGCGTATCGTCAATGCCGCAGCGGAGAGGCTCGGTGACCCAGAAGCCGCCGAGGGGATACCCCTCGCGATGCTGCTGGACGACCCCGTATGCCTGGCCGCCGGGGTTCTCCTCGGTCTTGCCAGCGACGCCGAAACTTTCCAGGCGGTTCCGGTTGGTCGAAAGGCTGAGGCGGGCGTCCCACGAGACGCCTCGCGTGCGCACTGGGGTGCCCCAGACCGCCAGCTCGAGGCCGCGGTTCGAAACTTCGCCCAGATTGGTCAGGCGTGTGCTGATGAAGCCCGTGGACGGCGCGACAGAGATCGCCTGCAGCATGTCGGACGTCACCTTGTCGTACACCGTAAAGTCCACGCCCATGCGCTCGTCCAGGAGCGACATGTCGAACCCGAGTTCGAGCTCCTCGCCGCGCTCGGGCTTCAGGTCCGGGTTGCCGAACGCGGCGGTCCGGATGGCCGAGCCGGTGGTGGTGCCCAGCGTGACACGATCGACCGTGTACGTCTGCGGTGCCGAATAGGCGGAGGGCGCGCGCCCTGCCTGTCCCCATGCGCCACGGAGCTTGAGCGAGTTGATGCGTGCCGCGTCGAGGAACCCAGTCAGGGCCGGCTCCTCCGACACGACGTATGACACGGACAACTTCGGATAGATGATGAAGTCGAAGTTCGTGCCGAACGACGAGTGGTCATCGGCCCGGACGGCACCGGTCACGAATAGGCGATTATTCCATGCCACCTGCTCCTGCAGATAGTACCCGACCGAATTGTTCTCGCTGTACGACTCCGCTCCCGTCGAACGCTGCAACAGGTTGATCAGAGTGACGTCGGGGGCGCCGATGCCGATGCCCGTGGCACTGAGGGTCTCGCTCTGGTTGGCGACGACCTGCGCCCCGAACTGGGTCGTCGTCTCGATGCTCGGGGTGAGGGCGTACGGCACGGTCCCCGCGTAATCCATCGTCAGGACGCGCTGGGTCGGCGTGCGGCGAAGGTTCGCACCGCTGGCGGCATCGGGGTCCTGCGACGTATCGATGTCGCCCGGCAGGAAGAGCAGCTGCGCCTGGTTCGTCTGGTTGTCGAACCCGATGGTTGCGCGATTGCGCAGCCACGGGAACGGCTCGTAGTTCAGGGTACCACCCAGCGTGATCCGCTCGGTTTCCGTGTAGTTCTTGTAGCGATTGGCGGCGGTCGGGGAGATGAGCCGCCAGCCTTCATTGCCTTCGCCCAGCGCCGAGACCCGGCCCGGCAGCCCACGACGGGCGCTGATCAGGATGCCGTTTGCCGATTCGTCCTGGATCGGCAGGCGCAGGCGCCCATTGATGTAGTTCACGTTGATCTGGAAGTCGGCCTTCGTATTCGGGTTGAAGCCGATGTTCGACCGGATCGACGTGCGGCTGTTGTCGCTGTTGAAGAAGACGCCCTGCTCTGTGTCTCGGTCGCCCGAGACATAGAACGAGTACTGGTCGCCTCCGCCGCGGACACTCATCGACGCCTTCGCGAACTGGCCGACGCGAATGGCGCGCGGATCGCGCGCGATCGGGTTGTCAGTGATCACGGCGTTCTCCGCCACGCCGACACAGCCAGGCCACAGCGGCTCGCCCGTGGACGCGACAACCTGCGCACGCTTCACGGCATCGCAGGTGGTGTAGTTGTCCTCGGGCAGGCGGGTCCACTCGCTCTGGCCACGCTCGCCCGAGAACGTCCAGCGCACCTGCTGCTGGCCGCGGGCGCCCTTCTTGGTGATGATCTGGATCACCCCATTCGCCGCTTCCGCGCCGTACAACGTTGCGGCGGCGGGGCCCTTGATCACCTCGATCGACTCGATGTCGTTCGGATTGAGGTTGTTCAAAGCCGACGTCGTCTGCGACGACTGGGCGAGGCCCGCCGTCCCGCCGCCGGAGGCACTGAAGCTGCCGATAGACGAGATGTCGTACCGGATGCCGTCGATGTAGACGACGGGGCTGTAGCCACTCAACGAGCCAGCCCCGCGGATGCGAATCTCACCGCCGGTGCCCGGGGCACCGGAGCCTGGCAGGATCGTCACGCCGGGCGTCTTCCCCTGCAAGACCTCGGTCACGTTCTGCACCGTGGACTTCTGCGCGAGGTCGGCGACGTCGAGCGTGGTGATGGAGTTGCCGAGCGTCTTGCGTTCCACCGCGCCGCCGGTGCCGGTGACGACCACTTCGTTCAGTTGGGTCGCGGCCATGCTCAGCGTGAAATCGACAGCCACCGGCTGTCCGGCCACGACGGTGACCTCGGCCGTCCTCCGCGCAAAGCCAATCCGCCGGGCTGCAACCTGACGCGCGCCGGAGGGAACGTTGAGGATCGTGTATTGTCCCGCCGCGTTGGTC
>JACDHQ010000408.1 GCA_013820975.1 Gemmatimonadaceae bacterium | reverse complement strand
CGGGTGCACGTTCACGTCCACGTCGCTGCCGGGGAGCACCAGTTCGAGGAGCAGCGAGGGCCGGACCCCGGGAGGGATGACGGAGCGGTACGCAAGTTCCGCTGCGCGAACGATGCCCCCATCGCGAACGGGGCGCCCCTGGACGGTCAGGAAGGTGCGCCGCCCGGAGCCGCCCGCATCGGCCGGGCGTTCGACGAGGCCGCTCACATGGATCGGCCCGCGGACGTCGTCCACCTCCACGAACCGCGCCGCATATCCTGCGCCCCACAACGCGGCGACGCGTTCGCGCAGTGACGCAGCCGGCGCAAGCGTGATGGACGGCTTGCCGTCGTGGCTCGCGGTGAGCCGGATGTCGCGGCGCGTGAGGGCGGTGACCACGAGCGCGTCGGAGATCGCGCGCCATTCCGAGCGAGCGCCGCGCAGGAATTTCTGGCGCGCCGGGGCGTTGTGGAAGAGACGGGCCACCTCGACCGTCGTGCCCCGGCGCCGCGCGACGTCATCGACCGCTGCGATGGTTCCTGCCCTGGCCTGCACGCGCGTGCCGGCGCCATCGGCCGGCGCCGTCTCGATCGTGAGCTCGGACACCGAGCAGATCGACGGAAGCGCCTCGCCGCGGAAGCCGAAGCTTGCGATGCCCACGAGATCGGCGGCGGCGCGGATCTTGGAGGTCGCGTGGCGCGAGAGGGCGAGCACGGCGTCGTCGCGGTCCATCCCAGCCCCGTCGTCACTCACGCGAATGCGCAGCCGTCCGCCGTCCTCGACGACGACGTCGACCGCGGTCGCGCCGGCATCGAGCGCGTTCTCGACCAGCTCCTTCACGACGGACGCCGGTCGCTCGACCACCTCGCCGGCAGCGATCTGGTCGGCGACGGCCGAGGGGAGGACAGCGACGCGCGGCATCGGGCGGAAGCTACCGGAGGACGCAGCGCATGGTCAATCGGCGCGGCGGGCCGCGCGGGCGATCGACACGAGCTCCGATGCCGGGATCCATCCTGACCGCTCGCCGTCGAGGCGCACGTGCGTCCAGCCGCCTTCCCTTCCGCCGGCGCGGGCGACTTCGCCCGTCTCCACGCGCGCGTCGCGGCGCGCGCTGATCGCCGGCGAGCGCGAAAGGGACGTCCCATGGCGGATCACGACGAGATCGCCGGCCTTCAACCGCTCATCGACCACCACCCCGAACGTTGCCAGCATGATGGCGGCCGCCGTCCCGGCGATCGCGATCGCACGCAGCGGGGAGCCGCGGGCGGGCGCAGCCGCGGCGGCCATCCACGCGAGCAGCCACAATGCGAGGGCGGCGGCGGCGAGCGGGGTCACGCCGACCGACGGCACGGCGCCCGGCGAGCCGGCGCGCTCGAACTTCAGCGCGGCAAGCCGCAGGCGCATGTCGGTGGCGCCTGTCTCCAGCCTGAGGGCACGCTGCCAGCCGACGACGGCGGCGGCGGTGTCCGCGGCCGCCCACGCGGCGGTGCCGAAGTTTGCCCAGGCATCGGGTGCCTGCGGCTCGCGCAGCGCCAGCCGCTCGAATCGCCCGGCAGCCTCGACGAACGACGATGTCTCGTACAGGTGCGACGCGCGGTCGAACTCTGCGCGGTCCATCGCTGGCGTGGCGAGTGCGCCGCTCGCGACCGCGACAGACAGCACGAGCACCGCGCCACCGGAAACCACCGGCCCGAGTTCCCAACGCTCGAGTGCCTCGGAGTCGATCGCCGCATACAGCCGCCGTGCGGTGCGAGCGGCCGGGTCGGCACCGGCGAGGCGGTCGTCCCGGCCATACGCCGCTGCATCGAGGACGCGGAGGAATCGCTCGGCCTCTGCGGCGAGGGGGCGCGTGACGCCACTCCTTCGCAGCGAGCGTTCGACCGCGCCGGCACGGGTGAACACCCCAGCGTCGAGGCGCAGCCGGTTGGCCAGGGCGGCAACGAAGCGACGCCGAACCTCGCGCGGCGAATGGTCATCGCCGAGCACCTCGAGCTGCTGGGCCACGCTCACCAGCACCGCCTGGCGGGAGCGGCGGCGGCGCCGCGCGGCCCCGACGATCGCCGGCACCGGTGCGGCCAGCGCCAGCACCCAGATACCTGGATGTGCATGCAGCGGCGCGCCAAGCGGCCCCCGATAGGTGGGACGCAACGTGAGCCGGGCAACCGTCGCCAGGGTGTCCATGCGAGCGAGGGGGGCGGCCTCGACCTCGAGCTGCAGCGGGTCGGACCGCGCGAGCACATAGCGGCGCGAGTCCGGATTGAAGTGCGGATACTCCACGGGAGGAAGCACCACCCGCCCCGACACGCGCGGCGTGACCAGCCAGTCGAACTCCTTGGTCCCGCGGACGCGAGTGGAGGTGGAGTCGACGGTCACGCGCTCGCCGTGCGCGACCACCGACGCCCACGGCAGCTGGAGGCGCGGTCGGGGAAGCAGCTTGATGTTGCCTTCGCCGGCCACGCGCACGGTGAGCGTGACCGGGTCACCGGCACGCCCGTGCGGCGAGTCGACGTGCGACTCCACCGCGAGGTTGCCGACCGCACCGAGGTAGCCATCCGGACGTCCGTTCTCCGGGGGGTCGAGTGCGACGACGGCAACGCTCGCGGTGCGCAGCTCATGATTCTCCTCGCGACTGAAGATGCCCGGGCCCAGCGGCAGCGCGTAGGTGAGCTGCGCCGGGGGAATCACGGTGCGGCCAGCCTGGAGGGGAAACAGTGCCCGTTGATACACGAGTGCGTCGAAGCAGCGCCCCGCGGCCTGGCGGCGCGGGGGCTCGCCGCGCGCCGCCGGCAGCTCGTAGGCGAGCATGCCGGGAATGTCGGGCGGAAAGAAGGTCGGACTGCGGCGCATGCGCTCGCGAACCGCCTCGCTGAGGAACACCGCTACCTCGTACTGCACCTGCTCGCCCACATACACCGTGTCAGGCGTGGCCGCGGCGTGAAAGTTCACTGCCCGGTCCACATCGATCGGGGCCCGAGCGATGATACGTGGCACCGCGGCGCTCGGGGTGGACTGCACCTCGATCCTCAATGGCCGGGTGCGCGCCACGACCCCCGAGAGCTCCGCCACGAATGGCGGGAGGGTGAACGATCCCGTCCGCTCGGTCGTGAGCACGTAGCGGTGCTCCACCCGGATCGATGGATCGCCCGCCGGAGTGAGCGACACCACCGGCCGCGACGTCCGCCGGATGAGCTGAAATGGAGCGAACGAGGGCGGCGACACGACCGGGGCGACATGTCCATGCGCCGATATCGTCACCGTCACCACAAAGGCTTCGCAGGCGGCCGCCGCCGGCGGCGCCTGCGCGCCG
>JACDHQ010000407.1 GCA_013820975.1 Gemmatimonadaceae bacterium | reverse complement strand
ATCGAGGGGCGAACGGATGGAGCCCTAGGGGAGCAGCGCCACGCGCGGATCGAAGTCCCAGGGCTGTCGATGCGAGACCTCGAAGACGTGAAAAAGTGCCGGATCGATGAAATCATCCATCGGAGCGACGAGCCACGAACGCGCCGGACGATCGTACCCATCGAACCGTCCGACGCTGCTTGAGCGTAGCTTCGATACGGGAGTCGAGGGAACTCGAACGTGGTCTCCTCGGCTCTATGCACGGACCACCGTATAGTGGCGGTATGGTTTCTCCCCTGCCGTCACATAGTCGCGGCTCCTGGTCGATGCTCTTGCTGTTCTGGTGTCTCGCCTGTTCTTCTATCGTGGCGAATGCTCAAGAGATGTCGTTGCCGGAGGGTTTCGAGGCCGAGACCGTAGTCTCTGGTCTCGTGAGGCCGGTGGATGTCGCATTCTCCTCGATAGGGTTGACGTTCATCGCCGAAAAACCGGGCGTCGTGCGTACCGTGTCGGGAGGAGCGATATTGCACGACGCCTTTCTCGACATTTCCGCGCAGGTCAATGAGGTTGGTGATCGCGGCCTGGTCGGCGTCGAGCTTCATCCACGGTTTCCGGATGTGCCGTACGTCTATCTCTCGTTCGCGTACGATCCGCCCGAAGTGCACGCGCTGAGCGATGGCGCGGGACCGAACGGCTACGGCGCCCGGGTGTCACGCCTGATTCGGGTCACCGCGGATGCGGCACACGGCTATGCACGGGCGGTGCCGAATTCCGAAGTCGTCCTCCTCGGAACGAACAGCACGTTCGCCAACATCGGTGACCCTACGGAGCACAACCCCCTCGTCCCATCGTGCGAGAGGGACGGTACGTTCGTTCGAGACTGCCTAGCCGCCGACGAGCATTCCCATACGATCGGCCGTATGCAGTTCGGACCCGATGGCGCTCTTTACGTCACCAACGGGGATGGGACCAATTTTGGCGGCACGCAGGCGTACCACATGCGGGGTCTCGACCTCGATTCGCTCGCCGGCAAACTTCTACGTATCGACCCCGAAACCGGTCATGGCCTACCCGACAATCCCTTCTTCGACGGCGATCCGGAGAGTAATCGATCGAAGGTCGTGAGTTATGGAATGCGCAATCCGTTCAGTTTCACGTTCCACCCTGATACGTGGGAGCCCGTCATGGCAGACGTCGGCTGGACCTCGTGGGAGATGGTGAAAGTCGGAGCTGGCCACAATTTCGGTTGGCCCTGCTACGAAGGCGGCAGCGGGGTCCTCGTTGAACAGCGTGTGTTCGACACCTTCGAGACGTGTCGCGACCTCTACGACGCAGACGGCGACACCATCGAGAGCCCCGCATACGCCTACAACCACGAAGGCACGGGTGGCTCGATCATTGTCGGGGAGTTCCAGACGGACTCCTCCTACCCCGACACGTATCGCGGCTCGCTCTTCATCGCCGACTACTACCAAGCATGGATTCGTACACTCACGTTCGGGGAGGACGGTCTCGGTGTGAGCGAGCCGTTCGCGACGGTTCCCTTTCCGGTATATCTGGCCTTCGGGCCCGACGGACACCTTCACTACCTCGATATTTGGAGCGGAGCACTCGTTCGCCTGCGGTATACGGGGCAGGAGCGAACGCCGCCCGCTCCCGAGGCCGTCATGCGTCTCTCGACTCACTCCGGTGAAGCACCGCTCACCGTCGAGCTGGACGCGACGCTGAGCTCGGATCCTGCGGGGGGAGCGCTCAGCTACCTCTGGGAATTCGGATCGAATTTATCGTCGACGCTGTCGACGACCGAGTGGTTCTACTTCCGCGGCGACCATACCGTCCGCCTCACGGTGACGAACGAAGCGGGTATGTCGGCGAGCGTCGAGGAAGTGGTACGCGCCGGAAGCCCAGGGCCGATCGCGATGATCGACGAACCCGAGATCAGCTCGTATGCAACGGGTGACGTCATCCACTACGCGGGCCGCGGCATAGCCGCTGACGGGAGCGACATACCCGAAGAGCGTCTTCGCTGGCAGTTGATCATCCATTATGACGACGGCGCTGATCTCACCGGACTTCCGCCCGTAGCAGCGGGCTCCGCTGGCACGGTGTACGCCGCCGATCGCGGTGAGGTGTCCCTAGAACTTTGCCTGCGTGTAATCGATGAAGACGGCATGGCCGATGTCGCCTGCACCAATTTCGATCGGCGATGAACGACGCGGAACGCGATACGTGTCGTTGGCGCCGGTGCGGGCTTCAACAGTAGAAGACTACGTTCTGAACGTGGGGCACGCCTCACATGCTGCATCGTTCTTGACGCGGATACTGTCCTGGTGCAGGTGGTACGTCGGCCAACCACGTCGGCGCGGGGCATCCGAGTCAATTCGACCATTCGCAACTGCGACAGCTCCCAGGTAGTATTGGGCGACGAAACCGTCCGGTGATCGTCCGACCCCGAGGACACATGGTGCAGCACGACAACGAACCGACCCTGAACGACTTCGTCGACGTCATTCGGCGAGGCTTCTGGTTGGCGTTGATCATGGCATCGGTAGGCGCCGGCGTCACCTACTTCGTGAGCTCGCGACTTCCACCGACGTTCGAGGCTCGTGCGACACTCGTGGTGTCGTCACAAGACCCGAATCAGCGTGGTTTCGGTACTACGGTCGTGACGGCACCGGCGCTCGATGTCACAACATATCGGTCTGCCATCACGAGCCGCCCCGTTCTAGCAGACGCCTTTCGCGCGCTCACCGCGCTGAACGCCGATGCCGCTCCCAACGGGGTCGTCGACTCCCTGGGGCGATCCGTTTCCGTTCGGCTCGAGGCCGCCAACATCTCGAGCCTGCTCCGCATCCATGCACGCGACGAGAACGCGGAGCGCGCCAGGAACCTGGCGAACGCCGTCGCGGGCGCTGCCGTGCGGTGGGACGAACAACGAGCCACCCGCGCGCTCGAGGCGGTCCTCGATAGTCTGAGCTTACAGATCATCTCAATCGACAGGGAGCTCGCAGCGGCGGGCGACGATACGCCGATCGAGGGGTTGGTGCGAACGCGGGGCGACTTGCAGCTTCAGCTCTCCTCTGCGCGGGCGATGCGCACAGCCGCCGCTGGGCGCCTCGAGCTGTTGGAGCCGGCAGAGGTCCCGCTCACACCCATTGCACCTCGCCCCGTTCGAAGTGCAGGACTCGCCGGCGTGCTCGCGGTCTTCTTCGCCTACGGTCTGCTGCTGCTTCGGGGTGCACTCGACACGCGCATCCGCTCCGTCGAGGACCTCGCGCGGCTCACTGACGTACCAGTGATGGCCGAGTTTCCTCGCATC
>JACDHQ010000406.1 GCA_013820975.1 Gemmatimonadaceae bacterium | reverse complement strand
CGTCTGCGCGCTGGCGGCGGAGGTGGCACGTCGCGCCGTTACTGGATGTCGTCGCTGGCGTTCGACGCCGCGCGCCGCATCTTCGGCTTCGCCTCCTGCGCCTTGCCGTACCAGTCGTCGAGCAGGGTCGACGCGAGCTCGCGGCCCCCGAGACCGAACGCGAGGCCCGCCGCCAGGGCCAGCGCCCCGACGAGGCCCATGAACAAGGTGTTGATGAGCGCGGTCGCGATGCCGATCTGGTTCACGGCCACCACGATCGCGAACCCCCACACCATCGTCTTCGCCACGTTGGCGAGCGTGTCGGGATTGCTGAATCCCGCCTCGGCCGTGGCGCCCCGGACGACGTCCGCAAGCGCCCGCGCCGCGAGCCCCGCGATCACCAGGATGAACAGCGCCACGATCAGGTTGGGCAGCCAGAGCAGGAACTGCCGCAGCACGTCGGACACGGCGGGCAGGCCGAGCACGTCGAACGCGACGAGCAGCACGACGACCCGGATCAGCCACTTGACGATTCCGGCGACGACCGCCGAGGTGTCGGCGTCGGGCCGCATCTTCTGCACGAAGGGGCCGATCCCGGTCCGCTGCGCCATCTCGTTGAACCGCACCGCATGCAGCAGCTTCTCCACCGCCTTCCCGATCAGGTTGGCGATGAACCATCCGATCGCGACGATGATGATGAAGCCGAGGATGCGCGGGACGGCGGCGAACAGCATCGTGAACGCGCCGGTGAGCGACGCGAGGACGGTCTCACCGAAGCTGAGCCGTTCAGGCGGCGGCGCGACCGGCTGGATCTGGAGCAACGGCAGGAGGGTTGCTGCGAGGAAGCGAGTCATGGGCACCGTCCCTGATACGGGTGAGTGTGGCGTACCGGCGCCAGCGCCTGCATGACCGGGGCCATTCAGGGCCGAAGACGCTTCATCGAACTGCTTCGCGATGTCCGCATCGCGAAACTCCTGCGTTTGCCGTCAACCCTTCGCGACCGCGGGTCGGCGGCCCTCGTCGCAGTGATACCAGCGCTGGTCGCGCGGGATGGTCGCAGCCGGCCGCCGGGATGCCGGCCGGGCGCACCTGAAGGCCGCGCGCAATGCGCTCACCGTGAAGGTCGCCGGTATCAGGAACGATACGGACCACCAGCGGCTCCCGGACACCTTGCGCCATGCACTGGGGAATCGGGTGCCTCAGTCCGACTGACCCGTCTCGGCCGGCTGCTCAAGCGCAAGGAGGATTCGGCGTATGGCCATCGCGCGTTGCCGCTCGACGATGCTCGGACGGCCGTCGCGTACGCGGAGGCGTTCGCGGCCTGGGCGGACGCGGAGCTGGTGCGAGGATGAACGCTCGCGTCAGACCTTCCTTATAACCTTCGCCGTTGTGAATGGCCGGTTGTCGCAGTTGGCGCGGTCCGCGTGGGCCTCGCCAGTCAAATCGCCCGGTTCGTTGTGGCTCAGCAGCGCGAGAGCGTGGAGACGTCCGACGATCGAATGGCAGTCCGCATCGTGCCATGTGGCGCGCGCATCACGTACGTCTCGCTGCCGTCGCAGTCGCTGCCCAGTTCGAGCGTGTCGCCGACATACCGGAATCCATAGTGCGAATTCCACCAGCGCCCCGACTCGCACGACAGGTGGGGGACGGCACCGCGCACGGGAGGGCCCCATGCTGCGCACTCTTCGAGCGTCCCCGGCCGTGACCACGTCTTCCGCTGGAAGGCTGGGACGCGCCCCCGGCAGTAGCTGCGCATCTCGTCCTGCACGTTGAATCGTCCGTCGGCGTCCAGGACGAGCGTGCTACCCGAGCGCCATTCCTCGCACGGCAAGCGTGCGAAGAGCTTCCGGACGATCCGGACCGAGTCTTCAGGGGTCGCGAGGGCCGGCTGGTACAGTTCGTTCCGCAGTCCATCAGGGAACGTCGGGCCGAGGAGCCGAACGGAGTCACGCCAGTCGGCGGCGCGATCACCTGCCTGCCAGGCAGGCGTGCATCGATGGCGTCGCGAACGGCGAGGGAGTCGTCGAAGAGCGGCTCGCCGCGCTCGAGGACGAGGTCGTAGATGCCGGTGGCGAACCGGCGCACCGTGTCCGCACCTGACTCCTGAGCGGGGCCGGACTCGCCGGTAACCCCAGCCGGCCCGCCTTGAAGCACGAGACTCGCGGGAATGTCCTGCGTCAACGGTCCGTCTGTCGCGCGATCCATGCTCCGGTCTCGGTCGCTGCAGCTGGACTTCCGGCGCTCCGTCCGACCGGAGGGACGCAGGGTCAGCGCGGCGGTGGTCCGACGGCGGCGGCGACGGCGGCCAGCAGCGCATCGCGGTCAACCGGCTTTTCGAGATAGGCGCCCGCTCCGAGCTCGGCCAGCTCCTGCCGCTGCTGCGCGCTCGCGGAGCCGCTCACGATGATCACGGGGATCATCGCGGTCCTGGTGGATACCTTCAGCTTTCGGAGTGCCTCTATCCCGGTGCCTCCCGGCATCTGGACGTCCAGGGTGATGACGTCTGGCTGCGGCGGACGGATGGCGAGCATCATTGCCTGCATCGCGTCGAACGCCGCGACGACCTCATATCCCTGCTGCTTGAGCATGCCGCAGATGAGGAGTGAAACCACCCGGTCGTCCTCGGCCACGAGAATCTTTGCCATGCGAATGGGGGTTGGCAGGTTTCGGACCCGACCGGGGGCTTCAACAGCCGCTGCTGTCCCTTGAGAGGCCGGTCCTTTGTGAGATCCGCTCACCGCAGGCTCCCCGCTTTCCAGGCGAGTGGGGTTGAGAAGCCAGTCGCCGGACTCACGGTACGTGTGCCTTCTGGGGAGCGGTGTGCCGGTCGAAGTACCACGGACATCGTACCGTGTTGTACAGCAGTGGTAGTTACGCAGCCGCTTACCCTACCGATACCGGTCCGCCATCACCACGAGCCGTCTCGAGAACGCGGCCAGCTCTGTCTCGAGCGCGTCGATGACTTCGCCTGCCGCGGCCATATCGCCATCACGGCCAAGCGACTCCACAGCTTTCGCCAGCGCTTCAACTCGGGTGCCCGCGAGGCTCCCCGATGCGCCCTTGAGTGAATGCGCCGCAAATTGCATGGCCGCCGCATCCTTGTTCGCGAGGGCGGCGCGCAGCTCGGCGAGTCGTGTAGGTGCGTCCGCCATGAACAGGTCGACGAGGTCCCCCAGAAACGCGCCGTCGCCTCCGACGGTGCTCCATAACGATTCCTCGTCGAGCACGTCGTCGCTTGCACCGACCGTACGCTGTGGGCCGGTCGACCGTGGCAGCAGGTTGCACGCGTTCTCGATCGCGGCAAAGAGCGCATCCCCCCTCAT
>JACDHQ010000405.1 GCA_013820975.1 Gemmatimonadaceae bacterium | reverse complement strand
GGCGGCCGCCAGGTAGGACGGACGATAGTCCAGGTCCGTTCGGGCGGCGGCCGTCGAGGCCGGGGCGAGGGAGGACGTCATGTGCAGGCGAGCATTGAGGGAGGGCGGCGTCAAACGGTCTCTTCCGCAGCGAACGGAACTGGCCTGCGCCCGTCGAGCTGGCATGACGGGGGCGGGGGCGACCGGGAATTCTAACACCCGCGCCCACTTCGCGATGCACTCTGTTTACGCGCGCCAGCGCCCTTCAGCGCGCTGGGTTGCTGTGTCGCGCCCTCCCCGCCGTCGCGCGCGGGGAGGGTGTCCGCGCCGTCAGCGTGCTGGAATGAGGACGAACTCGAGGCGCGCGTAGCCGGACGCGGGCTGGTCCCGGTTGCGAAGCGCCACGCCGCCGCTCAGGTCGAACCGGAGCCGCTCGGTCGCAAAGAACTGCAGCACGGGGCCGAACTGCGCCACCCAGCTGTCGTTCGAACCGCTACCACCGCCCTGGACGATCAGCTCCCCACCTGCACTGAGCGGAGAGATCGGCGACAGCTTCTGCGTTGCCTTGGCCCGGGACCAGAGGTACTCCGCACCGAAGTTGTACGTGCCGATGAGCTGCGCCATGCGCTCGCCCGTGCCCCAGTAATCATGCTGCACGGTCGCCGTCGCGCCGCGACCTCCCACCTGGGAACCGCTGACGCCCTCCTCGACGAACGTGTAGCCACCGAGAATGCTGGTGGCTGCCGTCATCGAGGCGTACCGCACGCCGATCGCCGCCGAGAGCGCCGTCTCGGTCCGGAACCCATCGCCTGCCGCGTCGCGAATGCGCACTGCCAGGGCACTGACGTTCGCCACTGGCCCCCATCCCGCGCGCCCGGTGCCAATGCCGAGGCCGATCAGGGCCACGCCGTTGCCGAAGCCGCTTGCCTCCACGGCCCCGTACGGGACAATCTGCTGCGCACGCAAGTCGGTGACACCGGCGGTGGCGAGTGCAAGACCAACCAGCATCGCTGGCCGGAGACGGAAGAGGAACATGACGAGGCCTCGCAAGGGAAGTGGACGTGCTCGTGCGGTCACGGCCAGTGGTTGACGGCCCCGGCCGGTTGCCAGTTTCGTACCGAGGGTCACGGGTAGCTGGCGAGCCGGGCCTTGATGATCTCGCCCGAGGGAGACGGGGTTCCGTTCCAGTCGGTGATCAAGGCAGGGAACCGGCAGATCTCCTGCATGCGGCTCTCCGCCGTCCGGCCAGCGACGCCGACAGCCGGCGGCGTCCACCATGCCCAGGCAATCCAGCCCAGCCCCTTCTGGTCGGCATAATCCAGTATCTGGCGGTAGTACGACAGCCGGGTGCAGTCGTATGCCCCGAATTCGCCGATGATCACCGGTACCGTGGACGAAACGACGCCAAAGTCCGCCTCCCACACGCCCGCTTGCTTGTCGGGCCAGTCGTACGGGTGCGACGAGTACGCGATGTTGTACCCCTGCACGGCATGCGTGGGGAGGTGGTTGAGGTAGTATCCCCAGTGCAGGCCGCTGATCAGCACGAGGTTCCGGGCGCCCTGCGACCGCACCGCGTTGTAGAGCTCCTGCATTCCGACCGCGCGGTAGGCGGCGCGGGTCTCCGGGTCGCCGGGATAGCTCGGGCCCGCCGCAATGTCACCGCCGTTCAGCCAGATTGCCGGGCTCACGTCGTGCGGCTCGTTGTACAGCTCGAAGATCACCCCGCCATCGTCCTTGAACGTCGCCGCGACGTCACGCCAGAACGGAAGCGAAATCTCGACATCGGGCATCTGCTGCCCGTCTGGCACTCCGGCGTAATTGCGGTCGCCGCGATCCGATGCGTGCAGGTCGATCACGACGGCAAGGCCGAGCGCTCGGGCCTTTGCCACCGCGTCGACGACACGCGCCTTGTAGCCGGGGTCGTGCTGACGGGTCCCCGGCACCCAATAAGTCTGGCTCACCGGCAGGCGGACGAGGTTTGCCTTCCATGAGGCAATTGTCGCCCAGTCCTCGCCGATTTTCTCGAAGCGCTCGTCGCCCCCCCAGTGCCACTGGAGTGAGGGGCGCGTGACACCGCGGAAGCGAATCGGGGCGCACGTCGCGGGGTCGAAGACGGTGTTGCCGATGACCGAGTACCCGCCCGGCGCCGCGACAGTTCCGGCGGCGGTCACCTCGATCGACGGCGATGCGACGGTGCGAAGCACTGCACGCAGCACACTCTGCCCGCCTTCGTAGCCCAGGCGCCACGTCGTGCGCGCGAGGCCAAGCCCATCCGTCGTTGCCACGCCGGGAGACGCCGATGCGCCGCCGCCCGCGTCTTCGAAGCTCACCGTCGCCCCGGCAACCGGCCGCCCCTGCGCGTCCGTGACGCGCACGACGAGCGGCTCCGGAATGATGCAACCCGCCGGCAGCAGCTCCGCCTGTGGCCGGCCTCCGGAGACATAGGCGATCCGCGCGCCGGGCCCGTCGATCGCCGTCGCCGACAACGTGAGCGACCGCGCGCCGTTGGTGGCGCGGAGGGTCTGCGTCCCCGGCTGCAGTCCGAGCCGCCACTCCGCCGCGGCGAGGCCGTCGCTGTCGGTGACCGCCTCGGCCGGCTCGACCTGACCGCCGCCGGATGCGATGGAGAACGTCACGCGTTCGCCCGCCACACCGGTGCCCTGGCCATCCACCACCCGAACGCGAATGGGTTCTGCGAGCGGCGCCCCGGGCGCTCCCGCCAGCGTCGCGGAGCTCGCGCTCTCCAGACGCGCGGCAATGCGCAGCTGCGGCCCGGACGCGTCCATGCAGGCAGCGACAGCGAGCGAGATCCACAGCGCGGGATGCAGCCGTGGTCGGAGACGAGCGAGTCTGGTCACGTCAGTGAGAAGAGCAATGGATGTGCCGAGTCGGTGTCTCGATTCCGAGGGTTGGCATGACGGGTGCACCACAGCACGGTATGCTCATGCACTTCGTCGTCGTGCTCAGCTTGCTTCAGGCGCCACCGCCGCAACTGCAGGGTCCGCCCACCGGGGGCGCGGAAGAACCAGCACAGCAAGGCCCGACCTCCGAGGCGGCCGCGGCCCAGCTCGCGGCGGCCGAGGCACGGTATCGCGCAGCGATTGCACTCTCTCCCGGGCTCGCGCCCTACCACGAGAGCCTCGCCCGCGTCCTCGAGAGGCAGGGACGCGTGGACGAGGCGCTGGCAGCACACGCCGAAGCCGTGCGACTCGACCCGAAATCGGCGCGGGCACGTGCCGGGTATGGCCACCTGCTCCTGGCTCAGGGCCGAGCCGCCGATGCGGTGCCGCAGTTGCGCGCCGCCTCGGACCTCGATCCGTCCTCCGTCGACG
>JACDHQ010000029.1 GCA_013820975.1 Gemmatimonadaceae bacterium | reverse complement strand
CTCCAGTGGAGCCGCCCCTTTTCCGTTGTGCTGCCGTGAAATCAGCGTCCGAAGACGCCGCCCACGGTGTCCTTCACTGCCTCGTACGCGTCACTCACGCCCGTCGTCGCCTGATCGACGATGCCGCCCGCGACGCGCTTGGTGCGCGCCATCGGGGACTGCTTGCGGGTGGAGCGCTTGCGGGTGCCGCCGGACTTGCGCGCGGTGGACTTGCGAGTGGTGGACTTGCGGGTGGAGGACTTCTTCGCCGACGACTTGCGGGCCGAGGACTTCTTCGCCGTGGACTTGCGTCCCGCCTTGCGGGCCGAGGACTTCCTCGCGGTGGTCTTGCGGGTCGTCTTGCGGGTGGTCTTGCGGGTCGTCTTGCGAGTGGTCTTGCGGGTGCCGCGCTTCTTGGTCGCCGCGCGCCGGGTGCCCTTCTTGGCCGCGCCGCGCTTCGCGGTGGTCTTGCGGGTGGACTTCTTCGCCGCCGACTTGCGGATGCTCTTCTTGGCGGTGGACTTGCGGCCGGCCTTGCGGGCCGACTTCCGCGCGCCGCGCTTCTTCGCCGCCGACTTCCGGGCGCCGCCCTTCTTGGCTGAGCTGCGCTTGCTGCTGGACTTCTTGGAAGAACGCTTCTTCGTCGCCATGCCGGATCTCCTTCAGGAGTTGGTCAATGAGCTACAAGCCAACAGCGCTTGTGCGCGCGCGCATCACCGTGCATGACCGGGGCCACGTATTGCGCGTCCGGGAAGTTTTGTTGTAATGCCGTTTTCGTCAAGCACTATTTCACCATTGACCATGACATAGCGCACACCGGTCGCGACGCGCTGCGGTGATTCGAAGGTCGCCTCGTCGCGGATCGACGCCGGATCGAAGATGACGACGTCGGCGAAAAAGCCCTGCTTGAGCAGCCCGCGGTCATCGATGCCGACGCGCTGCGCCGCGAGACTCGTCATCTTGCGCACCGCGTCCTCGAGGGTGAGCACCCCCTCGTCGCGGACGTAGCGGCCGAGGATGCGGGGGAAGGTGCCGAAGCCGCGCGGGTGCCCGCGGCCGAGGCCATCGGCGGCCGGCGTCGCGGCGCCGGCATCCTGGCCGACCGACACCCACGATGCGCGCATCGCGAGGCGGAGGTCGTCCTCGCTCATCGCGAAGTAGATCGCGCTCGTACCCCCGCTGTCGGCAACGAGGATGTCGAGCGCGGCTTCGTAGGGGTCCTGGTTCCGCATCCGGCCGATCTCGTCGAGCCGCCTGCCCTCGTACCCCGCGAGCGAGTCGGCGCGGGCATTGTTGATCATCACCCGGGCGGCCGGCTGCCACCATTCACCCGTCGTATCGGCTGCGATGCGGGCCCGAGTGGCGGGATCCTTCAGCCGGACGAGGAGGGAATCGGTCCCTCCCGACTGCGCCCATGTGGGCAGCATCGCATCGAGCCCGGTCCCGGCGGCGATGTAGGGATACATGTCGGCCGTCACGTCGAGGCCGGCGGCGCGTGCCGAATCGATGAGCGCCACGGCGGCGCCCATGCGCCCCCAGTTGGCGGCGCCGTTCACCTTGAGGTGACGGATGTGCGTCCAGGTTCCTGCCCCGTTCCCGATCGCGATCGCCTCACGGATTGCCGGCAGGAGCGAGTCGCCCTCGTTGCGGATGTGCGACGCATACCCGCCGCCGAACGGTGCCGCGTGCCGCGCGAGCGTGGTCAGCTCCGCGGTCGTGAAGAAGGTGCTCGGCGCATAGATGAGCCCCGTGCTGAAGCCCATCGCGCCGTCGCGCATCGCCTCCTCGACGAGGTCGCCCATGCGCGCGAGCTCGGTGGCGGTGGGCCGGCGCGCCGCGTCGCCCATGACGGCGCGGCGGACCGATGCGGCGGCGACGTAGGTGCCAAGGTTGATGGCGACGCCGGTGGTCTCGAGGTGGCGGAAGTAGCCGTCGAGGCTCGTCCATGTCGGCGTGCGCGGCTCCTCGCCGGCGACGGTGTTGGGCCAGGCGGAGCTCACCTCACCGGTGATCTCGCTCGTGATGCCCTGCGTGACCTTGGAGACGGCGGTGCGGTTGCGGAGGATCGAGTGCTCGGAGTGGCCGAGCATGTCGATGAAGCCTGGCGAGACGACCATGCCGCGGGCGTCGATGATGCGGGCGGCACGTTCGCGGGGGAGCTTCGGGGCGACGCGGGCAATTCGATCGCCTGAGACGGCGACGTCGGCGTAGTACCACGGATTGCCGGTGCCGTCGACGACGCGGCCGTTGATGATGATGATGTCCCAGCGGTCGGACATCGGTGATGGCACGGGCACCGTGCGCGGGGTGCAGGCGGCGAGCGCGGTGGAGATGGCGATGGCGAGGTGCGCGAGGCCGGCGGCGGCCCGTCGCGGAAGTGATGAGCGTTGCATGCGCGGGAAGATCGCGAGGTGCGCGTGGGGCGCCAGTGAGCGTCGGGACCCCAGCGTGCGTTGCTCGGTGTCGTCCTGCGGTGTGCAGGCACCCCATCACTGTCCCGCCGGGAGGACGGTGGCCGTCGGAAACCGTACAAACGGGTGCGAAGCACAACGGATTCGGGCGGTTTCCGACTCCGGCGAGCTTACGGAAAAAGTCTCCGCGTCGGTACTTATGGCCGGTTTCGGCCATATCTGCCAACATTCTAATCAGTATCGTAGAAATAAGCGGTCACGGCACCCGATATCAGACAAAATCGCCCAACAGGGCCAGATATTGCTATGAGGGTGCCATCAGATGTCAAAGTTGTATACGGTGTATAGTTTGTTACGCACGGTCTCAGAGTTCGTTTATGCAGTGCACGCCGCATCGACGCGACGTGAGCTGGGAGGGCGATTCGCCAGACGGGCGCCCCCGACCAATCTGTATTAAAAGAAGGCAATCCCGACCATGCAAAGCCGACGCTGGCTTTCGACCGCGATATTCACCGCAGTTGGACTGTTGCCGAGTTCTGTTGCTGCGCAGCTGTCATGCGATGCGACGAGCCCGCCGGCACCGCCGATGTGCGACGTGTCCCTCATCGCGGCGACGACGGTGGCCACGCTGATGCGGCTCTCGACCAATTCGTCGGGGGTGCTGATCACGGCCCCCACGATCGCCGATTACGACCTGACCGCCACCGGCCCCGGGAACGACGGCCAGCCCGGTCCGTACACGGGACCCGTCGTGACGGTGAAGTCCAACCGGCCGTGGACGCTCAGCGTCAAGGCGCAGACCACGTACTGGTCGCTCACGCCGGCCGGATCCGTTCGCCCCGATGCCGGCAAGCCCGCTGGCGACCTGCTCTGGGCGCTCAATGCGACCACCGGATTTGCCTCGCTCACCACGGGCGGTGCGACGGTGGCGAGCAGCGCGACCGGATCCACGGCAACCAGCACCGTGCATCATCGCGTGAAGTGGTTCTATGCAGTCGATGTTCCCGGTGATTACGCACTTACCGTGGTCTACACCCTCACGGCGAACTGAGGCGGCCGATGCCGCCTGCTGGCTTGCAGTGCTCTTCCTTCCCGATGTCTTCCCTCGCCCGACCAAACTTTCAGGAGAACAACATGTCTTCCATCAAGTCCACCCTTCGCGTTGCCCTCGCGCTCGGCGCGATGACCGCGATGGCCACCACCGCGCAGGCCCAGGTCAGCTGCGATGCCATCGGCGGCCCGCCGGCAACCTGTAACCTCACGAACACCGCGAGTGCGACCGCGCCGTCGCTGCTGCGCCTCACGCTGTCGTCCGCCACGACGGCCTTGAGTGCCATCACCTCCGACGCGTTCGACGCGACCGCCGCGGCGGCCAGCGCCAATGACTGGCACGCGACCGAAGGCGTTGGCAGCATCACCCTCGAGGTCCGGGCCAACCAGACGTGGATCCTCGACATCGACTCGCCGGCGGCAACCTGGGACGTCGTCCCGCTCACCCATACCGGCAAGGATGTGGGCGACATCGCGTGGAGCCTCGATGCCACCACGTTCACGCCGCTGACGGCCGCCGGGGGCGTCCAGCTCGATGCCGCTGCCGCGGGAGCCACGCTCTCCCGGCTCGCATCGACATCGAACGACCTGACGGTCTCGTACCGGACGGCGTGGAAGTACGACACGGACATCCCCGGCGACTATGAGGTGGTCGTCCGCTACACGCTCACCGCCAACTGACCTGGCGGGACCCCGCCGTGCACACCTTGTGTGCGGCGGGGTGCCCACCGGCCCCTCATGATGCTCCGCGTCGCTCCCTTCGTGCTGGCAGGCGCGCTGCTCGCCTGGCACCCGGCGGTGGGCGGCGCGCAGGTGTCATGTGAAGCCAACGCGCCCACCAGCGCTCCGGCGTGCAGCCACGATCATGTGGTCATCGCCACCGTCGCGCCGATCCTCCGGCTCGACCTCAGCACCCTGACGACGGCGATGCTGTCGCCCGCCCAGCCGCAGTTCGATTCTGCCCGCGTCGCCACCTCGCTCGACCAGTTGCCCCTGACCACCGGGCCGACCATTGGCGTGCGGGCGAACCGGCCCTGGGCACTGAAGATGATGGCCGCCTCCCCGGAGTTCTCGTTCGATCCGGACCCCGTGTACCAGATCACCAGGGCGAGCGGCAAGCCCGCATCCGACCTGGCCTGGTCCCTCAGCGCTCTCCAGGGGTTCGTGCCCCTCGGTGCCACCGCGGCCGCAGATGTTGCTTCCAGCGCCGCGGGAGGGTCATTCACGGAACATGTGGTGTACTTCCGGACACGGTGGGTCTACTCACTCGACGTTCCCGGGCACTACGGGCTGCACATCACCTTCACACTCACTGGATCGTAGCCGTGCGTGATGACACCTCCGGCGCCCCTGGGCGCCTCCCGACGGCGCGCGCCTGGCGTGCGCTCGTCCCGCTCCTCGTCGTGGCCGTCGCCACGGCCACGCTGCCGCAGTACGCGACGGCGCAGATCTCGGTCGACCGGGTCGAGCTGTTTCTCACCCCCGGGGCGCCCGACCGCACGACCGCGATCATCACGGTGACGAACGAAGGAACGCGGCCGATGCAGGCGAGCGTCTACACCGCCGACTGGGACCGCGACAGTACCGGCGGCAACCGCTTCTTCCCGCTCGGCACGGTGAAGGAGTCCTGCGGCCAGATGGTCCAGGCCTTTCCAGCCGCGATGCGGCTCGAGCCGGGAACGCAGCAGGCAGTCCGCGTCACCGTTCAGGGTGCGGACAGCATCACCGCGTCGTGCTGGGGCGTCGTCTTCATCGAGGCCGCCGACCTGCAGCAGGTCCAGGGACGGACGGTCCAGGCGGTCCTGCGCCCCGGCGTGAAGTACTACCTCGAGCCTCCCGTGGCGAACCGCCGCGATGGCGAGATCGAGGCGATGTACCTCGACCAGCATGCGCTCACCGCAGAGGAGATGCGGGTGGCGCAGGCCGCACGCCCGGACACGAGTCGCAAGGATTTCGTGCTGAACTTCCGGAATCTTGGTGGCATCCAGGTGCGCCCGACCGGCACGGTCGAGATCCGGCGCGACGACAACACCCTCGTGGCGACGATCCCCATTCCGGAGTTCCCGGTGCTGCCGGGCGCGGTGCGGAAGATTCGCATCCCGATGCCCGGGCTTGCCTCCGGCCGCCATGTGGCGATCGCGCTGATCGATTTCGGCGGGCCGGAGATCGCCGGCGGACAGGTCGAGTTCACCCGGCCCTGAGCCCGATGCCACGCGTGTGGGGAGCGGCGATCGTCGTCACGCTGCTGGCGCTTGCAGGCATGCGGGCAGACGCGCAGGCGTCCCAGCTCACCGTGAGTGGGGGGCTCAACCTCCCGTCGCCGGCGACGATCGCCAACTACACGGCCGGCTACATCTGCGCGGGGACGCTCGTCGCGACGGTCACGGTCATCACCCCGCGGCCCAATGACCCACGCACGGACTTCGTGTACGTCAGTACCGATGGTCCCATCACCGGCGGTGCGCTGAACAAGCTCTCCGACTTCGAGTGGACCACCAACCCGGCGGGGTGCTCAGCCACCACGGGATGGAACTCACTGACCCAGGTAAAGGCATTCGTGGTGCAGGGCACCGGTAGCGGCAACGGCACGGTCATCGTCAACCAGACGATCCACTTTCGGCTCGTGCTCGCCTGGGCCACGGACACGGGCAACAGCACGCTGACGATGCCGAACGTGCTCGTCACGATGAACTAGGGGTGGTGGCAGCATGCGTGGTGCGGCGGCGGTTGCCGCTATCGTCATTGCAACCGGGGCCGGCGCGCAGGCGCCGCCGCGGGCGCAGCTTGCGCCGGGCTTCGCCGCCGTGCCTGCGACACCCGACAGCACGCTCGCGCTGACCGTATCCGCCACCGGTGCGCCGAGGACCGTGCAGTTCGTCCGGGCGCCCGTGCCGCGAGGCGTTCCTGATTCCGTCGCCGTACGCTACACGATCGTCCCGGCTGGCGATGCACCGCTGGTAACCCGCCAGCTGGCCGGGTCCCTCCCCGCCGGCGAGCGGGATCGCGGCGTGGGCGTCTCGTTCGCGATCCCGTCGCGCGCGCTGGCCGGAAGCTTCGCCGTCGCCCGCGTCGACTTCGTCACCGCCGATGGGCTTGCTGCCTCGACCACCGTGGAGGCTCGCGTCGCCGCAGTCACCGCGATCTCCGTCGGCGTGCTGCAATCCGCTCGCGGGGCGCGGCCCGGCGAGACGCTGCCGATCGCCTACCGGGTGAGCAATCTGGGTAACGTCGTGGATACGGCCGTCGTGAGCATCGGCCTGCCGTATGGGTGGAGCGTCAACGGCGGGCGCGATTCGATTGCCATCGTCGTCCCGCCCGGCACGTCGGTCGACGAGACAGCGCAGGTGGTCGTTGCCAGGACGGCGGGGACGGGCAGCTACACCGTGCGCCTGCGAGGGCACGTCGGCGGCACGGAGGTGGCGGCCGACAACGCGTTCGTCGACGTCATCACGCCGCGCGATCGCGCGAACGGCGCGGGGCCCGTGCTCACGACCAGCGTGCTCACCGCGACCGGCGCCGGGGGCGGGCGCACGGTGCTCACCGCGCTGGGGCTGCACGGCACGATCGCCGGGGATGTCGGCATCACCGCCGATGTCAGCCAGGCGACGACCCTCGATGCGACGCAGCGCTACCGGCTCTCGACGCTCGGCCACTTTCCGCAGCCGCCCAATGTCTCGCTCTTCAACCGCCAGTATCGCGGCACGTTGGGCGGGGTCGGCGGCAACTTCTCCGACATCACGGGCATGAGCGCCGGCGGTCGCGGTGTGGGGCTCACCTACGACGGCGACCGGCGGAGTGCGCGGGTGTTCGGCGCCACGGCGGTGGCGCGCGGCGGCGAAGGGGCGCGACGCGGGCGACTTGCCGGCGGACGACTTGAGCAGGACATCGGCCGGGTATGGCTCACGGGCACCGCGGCGCAGCTGGACGAGGGCGGATTGTTCGGGCGCCAGCTGGACGTCGTGGGAGCCGGGGTGATCGTGCCGTCGGCCTATCGCGGGGGCGACGTGACCGGGGAGATGGCCTGGCGCCGCCATCGCAGCGGCGAGGGGCTCGGCCTGCTCGGCAAGTACACGCTGACGGAGCAGTTCACGCGCGTGGACCTGCGCGCGATGACGGCACCGGGTGGCTCACGGGCGTTCGCACTGGGGACCAGCGGGATGCAGGGTTCGGTGAGCCATCGCATTTCCCCGCGATTCACCGCAGGAGCCTTTGCGTGGCGCAACGCCGATGACGATGGACTGAGCCGGTCGACGAGCAGCCAGGGGTGGTCGATCGTGCCGAGGATGCAGCTGTCCGACGAGATCTTCGTCGCCTCGGACCTGAGCTCGACGATGCAGCGGTCGCGAACGGGGTCACTCGACTTTGGCCAGGCGGAAGTCCGCGCCCGCGCCCAGACGGGTTGGCAGCTGGGTGGCGTGTCGCTCGTCACTGGTGGCGGCGGGTCACGGGCAACCCGCGACGCCCGCACCGATGCTACCGGCACGGCGACCGTCGAGACCTTTCGTGCGCACGTGCATGCCGGGTTGACCTACGCGACCGCGCAGTTCGGATCCATCTCGGCCATCGCCGACATGACGCGCGACCTGACGAATGCGTCGCCCTTTCCGCAGGAGAACAACATTCTGCTGCGGATCGACCGGGTGCCGGTGTACCTCCCGGGCGGGCGACGGCTGCTCGCGACCGGCTCGATGCAGCGCATGGGCTGGCACGGCGATCGGCCAGGAGCGCTCCAGCTTCGCGGCGATGTCGCCGCGGAGCTTCCGTTGGGCTTCAACCTCACGCTCGCCGCCGACCGCAATCCGCTGGTAGCGCTCCCGGGCGGTGGCGGGTGGTCCACGTCCATCCGCCTCGACCGGCGGACGCAGCTCGGTCTTCCCGGGTTCCTCCAACCCGGCCAGCGCCGCGGCGTCGTCTTCCGCGATACCGATGGAGACGGGCGGCGGGGGCCGGGGGAGGAGGGCGCGGCGGGGATCATGGTGCGCCGCGGGGATGATGTGGTCTCGACGGATGGGGAGGGGCGGTTCCGCCTGCCGCCGCCGAAGTCGCCCGGGACCGGGCGGATCCAGGTGGATCCGCGGTCATTGCCGGCCGGCTGGGTGGAGACCGGGACGCCGGCGTCGGGGGACTCCGCGCGCCGGGTGCGAGACATCGCCATCGTCCCTACGACCCACGTGCGGGTGCGGTTCTCGGTGAGCCGCGACGACCTCGGCGCCTCCGGCGAGCTGTCGCTGCGCAGCGTGCTGGTGATCGCGCGGGACTCGCTGGGCCGCGCCTGGCTCGGGATTCCCGACAGCTCGGGATCCACGCACAGCCTGCCATCGCTGCCGCCTGGCCTCTACACGTTGGAGGTCGATCCGAGCGGGGTAGGGACGTCGCTGACGGTGCGCGACCTGCCGCCGCCGTTCCGCGTGGGGGCGGATCGCGAAGCGCGGACATTGCACGTGGAGCTGGCGACGCGGCGCGTGCGCATGTTTCGGGGCACCGAGAGCGCACCGGCATCGCCGGCGCCTGCGCGGGACCCGTCACCCGTCACGCCGGGCCCGGCGATGACCGCAACGCCAACGCTTCCCAGCCCGGTGTCCCCGTGAACTTCGCCATCCCGTTCAGGTGCGTGATGGTGGCGGCGGTGCTGGGCGTGGCCGCAGCCTGCGGCAGCATGACCGATGCTGGTGATGCCTCCGTGGACCTGCGGGGGAGCTGGCGGTATTCGGGCGAGCAGACGACCGGGGAGCAGGTGACATACGACGGGGCCCTGGCAGTGACGACGCGATCGGGCGCGACGTTTGGCGGAAGCATCACCGTGAACGAGCAGAACGCCCGCGGCACCGTGCGGTCCATCGCGGGTGTCGTCGGTGGCACCGTGTACAGCAACGGCATTATCGACATGGATGTTGCACTCGACGCGGCGACCCTTCGTCACGTCGGCACCATTGCCGGGGATACGCTTCGCGGCAACTGGACCACCTCCGACGGGCTACGCTCGGGAAGCTTCCGCGCGGTCCGCACCCTGCCATGACATCGCGCGCACTCATCCTCTGTATGTTGGCCGTCCTCCTGGCGGCGCCGGTCGGCGCGCAGGGTACCTGCACTGCGCAGGGCGCAACGCAATCCCTGCGTACCTGCACTGTGGCCGTCGCGATGGCACCCCTCGCGCTCCCCCGGCTGGGCCGGCTCACGATCGCGACCAATAACGCCGGGCTCACCGCTCCGTCGTTCAACGGGTTCGACGTGCAGTACGTGAACGAGTCGTCCGCGGTCGCCCTGACGGTGTCGGCGAACGTTCCCTGGGACCTGCGGCTGCGCAACAACCAAGGGGGCGGTTCGGGGTTCTGGACGGGGACGAGCACGCCTGGCGCGGGGATCGCGGCGGCGGCGACCAAGCCGGCCAGCGAGCTCCTCGCGTCGCCGACGTTCGGCGCCGGGTACTTGGCGATCCCGAACTCGCAGGCCGCCAGCATCAACGTGCTCACGAACCAGCCTGCAGTCGGCGCGCGCAACGTGCCGCTCTACCTGCGGTCGGTGTGGTCGTACACGTTCGACACGCCCGGGTCCTATTCGCTGATCACGGCGCTGTCGCTCGTCCTGTACTGAGCGCGCCGATCTCGGGGAGGCTGGCGGCGCGGCTGGCGGCGCGGCTGGCGGCGAGGCTGGCGGCGCGGAGTCGGCGCGCGAATCCCGTCGCCCCCCGCGAGTCCCGTCGCCCCGCTGGCCGAAGCCGCCTGCGACGTGGCTGTCTGCGAGAAACGTCGCAGAGTGCAAGAACCCTCACCCGGATGTGTGGCCGGCCGCGCAGGGCGTGATCCGTGTACGCCGGGGCTGCGGCGAGCCGGATCATGGGAAGGCACAACGCCGGTCAAGGTGACCGGAATTTCCATGGTCGCCCGTCTGGCCTGCGATCGACGACCGTCCAAGTCGTTCCATTTTCAGCGGATAGCTGCCGGCTCGGGGAAAACAGGTCGTAAAG
>JACDHQ010000404.1 GCA_013820975.1 Gemmatimonadaceae bacterium | reverse complement strand
AGCCGCTTGGCCCACGCGATGGAGAGGATGACGATGGCAATGCCCGTGAAGCTCGCACCGATGACAATGGCTTCCTCGGGCGGGCCATCCTGGCGCGTGCGCGGCTCCTGAATGGTGGAGCCGGGTACTGCGGCGGCCGTCGCCACCTCCTGGTCAGCCGCCGCCACCTGCTTTTCCATGGCGATGATGCTGCCGTTGATCTCGGTCAGGTGCTGTTCGAGCGCGGTCCGCTCAGCCGGCGTGATGCTCGAGTTCCGGAGCTCGCCCGTGATGTTCTCGCGCCGGTTGAGGAGCCGCGAGAAGTATTGGCCGAGCACCTCGCGCTTTTCCTTGGCCGCCTGATAGGCGAGGCGGGGTGAGGCGCCAGCCAGCGGCGCCCCGTCGACGGTGACATCGATCGGGACCGGAGTGGCCGGGGGGGCGGGCGGGGCTGGTGGCTGGGAGACGGCTGCCTGCATCATGTTCCTCGGTGGGTCTGGGGATCCCGGAGCAAGACGATCCTGTGGAAGGTACGCCGGTACGCCGGCCCCTGTTTCAACCCGTTGGCGCCGACTTCCCCGCTTCCGGTACCGGGGCCTGCGCCGGGCCTGGGGTCTCCGCCACCCCGCGACGCTGCCTGACGAGGGTCAGGATGGTGTACGTCGCGCACAGCTCATCGTTCTGATTGCGGACCTCCACGTCCCACGCCACGACGCCCTGGGGGACCTGCCCGTCGCGGTCCTCCTTCGCCGTCTTCTGCTTGCACGTGAGCTTCACGTGGATCGTGTCGCCCACGTAGACCGGGGTCGTGAACCGGAGCGACTCGAGCCCGTAATTGGCCAGCACCGGTCCCGGTGCCGGGTCGACGAAGAGCCCCGCCGCCGCCGAGAGCACGAAATAGCCGTGGGCCACGCGCCGCTCGAAGATCGACTCGCGCGCGGCGATGTCGTCCATGTGCGCGTAGAAGAAGTCCCCCGAGATGCCGGCGAAGTTGACCACGTCGGCCTCGGTGACCGTCCGCCGGTGCGTGACGAGCGTGTCTCCGATCTCGAGCTCCTCGAAATACTTGCGGAATGGATGGATGCGGTCGGTCGTACCCGTCGCCCCGGAGTGGTACTCGCGGGTCACCTGCGTCAGTGTCGTCGGCGAGCCCTGGATCGCAGTGCGCTGCAGGTAGTGCATCACGCCGCGGATGCCACCCATCTCCTCGCCGCCCCCCGCACGTCCCGGCCCTCCATGCACGAGGTGCGGCAGCGGAGAGCCGTGACCCGTGCTCTCCCTGGCGCTGTGGCGGTTCACGAGCATCAGGCGCCCGTGATGCGACGCCGCGCCGAGCACCACCTGCCTCGCCACCTGGTCATCCGCAGTGAACACCGAGCCGACGAGGCTCCCCTTCCCCATCTTCGCGAGCGTGATCGCATCGTCCACCGAGCGATATGGCATGACGGTGTTCACCGGCCCGAATGCTTCCACGTCGTGCGGCGCGGCCTGCTCGAAGGGCGACTTCGAGTAGAAGAGCAGCGACGGAAAGAACGCGCCGCGCTCCGCGTCGGCGCCGACGAGGTCGAGATGGTCCGGGTTGCCGTACACGAGCTCCGCCGCCTCGGCGATCCGGTTGACGCTCGTGCGCACCTCGCCCACCTGCGGCCGACCGGCGAGCGGGCCCATGCGGACACCCTCGACCGACGGATCGCCGACCGTCACGCCATCGAGCCGCTTGCCGAGCGCCTTCATGAGGTCCTGCACGTAGGCATCGGGCACGAGCGTCCGGCGGATGGCCGTGCACTTCTGTCCCGTCTTCGTCGTCATCTCCTTCACGACCTCCTTCACGAAGAGGTCGAACTCCTCGGTGCCAGGCGCCGCATCGGGGCCGAGCATCGAGAAGTTGAGCGAGTCGGCTTCCATGTTGAAGCGCACGTTCTGGCCGAGGATGACGGGGTTCGACTTCAGCAACAATCCCGTCGTCGCCGATCCGGTGAATGCGACCACGGACTGGCTGTCGAGGTGATCGAGCAGGTCGCCCGCGCTGCCGCAGAGGAGCTGGATCGCGCCCTCGGGGAAGATGCCCGATGCAATCATCTCGCGGAACACGACCTCAGTGAGGAACGACGTGAGCGACGCCGGCTTCACGATCGCCGGCACGCCAGCGACGATGGAGGAGGCGAGCTTCTCGAGCATACCCCACACGGGGAAGTTGAAGGCGTTGATGTGCACGGCGACACCCTCGAGCGGCACCGCAATGTGCCTGCCGACGAAGCCGCCTCCCTTTGACAGCAGCTCCACCGGCCCGTCGATGTGCATCAGCTCATCGGGCAGCTCGCGGCGCCCCTTGCTGGCGTAGACGAAGAACGTGCCGATGCCGCCGTCGATGTCGACCCACGAGTCGCCCTTCGTCGCGCCGGTCATGGCACTGACGCGATAGAATTCGTCCTTCTTCGACATGAGGTGCTGCGCCATCGCCTTGAGCATGCGCGCACGCTCGTGGAAGGTCATGCGGCGGAGCGCGGGCCCTCCCACGCGGCGTGCGTACTCGACCATCCCCTTGAAGTCGACGCCGCCGGTGCTCGCCTCGGCGACCGGCTCCCCCGTCACCGCGTGGTAGAGCATGGCGGCCTTGCCCTCGCCCGTGACCCACTCGCCGTGCGCATAGTTGAGCAGGCGCCGCGGCGAGCCGGCGATGATCTTCGCGTCGCCCGGGGCGATTGCGGTGCTGGTCATGATTCCGTCCTCGTCTGGTTCCACGTCTGGTAGGACATCGCCTGCTCACGCCGGCCCGGCGGTACGTCGCGCAGCGGACGCACCTCACGGAGCGTGCGATGCAGCTGGGCAGGCAGCGCCTGGTAAAGCCGCGTCCCCTCGGTCTTCCACGCGAGCATCTCGTCGCTCACATCCTTCACCACCTTCGCCGGGTTCCCGACGACGACCTTTCGCGCCGGGACCTGCATCTCCGCCGGCACGAAGGCCAGCGCCCCAACGATGCACTCGGCGCCGATCACGGCGTTGTCCATCACGACGGCGTTCATGCCGACGAGCGAGTTACGGCCGACGCGGGCGCCGTGGACGACCGCGCCATGCCCGATGTGCGCCCCGGGTTCGAGCACGACCGTCACGCCGGGGAACATGTGCACGGTGCAATTCTCCTGCACGTTGCAGCCGTCCTCGATGACGATCCCGCCCCAGTCGCCGCGGATCGCCGCGCCGGGCCCGATGTAGACATCTTTTCCGATTATCACGTTTCCGGTGACGACCGCCTGCGGGTGCACGAACGCGGATTCGTGAATCACCGGGATGAAGTCATCGAATTCGTAGATCATGGCCCCGAGATGCGAGATGTGAGATGCGGGA
>JACDHQ010000403.1 GCA_013820975.1 Gemmatimonadaceae bacterium | reverse complement strand
CCCTTCGCCTGGAAGCTGAAGCCCCCCGGTCGCCGAGAGGTCGGCGGGCTGCATCGGCTGGGCTGCGGGAAACCACATCGCACCGGCCCACGGCGACGCCGTGCCACCGTTCACGGTCCCGCGCACCACAAGCGCGCGGGACGTCGCAGCGGCGCCCCCTTCGACTACCTCGAGCGTCGCCGTCGACGTGCCGCCGGCCATGGCATCGGTACTCGGCACCCATCCCGCGCCGACGGTGGACGAGGGACGCCCCTCCTCGAAGTTGCTCACCATTCCGGCCCCGTGCTTCACCACCGGCGCCGCCGCGGCCTGGCGCACCGAGGCGACCTCGTCGCGATAGCGTGCACGGTCGAATCGAACGCCATCCTTGAACACATCGACGATTGCGCGCGTGGCGGTGATGTCCGCCGTCGGGTCGCCATCCACGAGGACGAACGTCGCAGGCCCGCCGACAGCGACCGTGCCTGCGCCCGTGATACCGAACGCGCGCGCCGGAATCGATGTCGCTGCACGCAGCGCCTGCACCGGCGTGAGCCCGCCGCTCACGAGCAGCTCCAGCTCGCGGTGCATCGACGCCCCATAAATGGTGCCGGGATTCGGCGCATCGGTGCCCGCGAGCAGCGGAATTCCTGCGCGCACGAGCGAGGCCAGCGACGCATTGGCGGAATCGATGGACGCCGTCCAGCGATCGTTGGGCGTGAAAGAGGCGCGCGCATTCTGCTCGTCAGCCGGCGTTATCATCGGCGCGACGCGCGGGTCGGCCGCCAGTGCGGCGCTGCCACCGGTACCGGAGAGGCTCGTCGTCACCGTCATCGTCGGGATGACGAACGTCCCACGCGCGCGCATGAGGTCGAGGAATGCGGCCGGCGGTGTGCGATCCGTCCAGATATGCACGAGGCCATCGACGCCGGCGCCGATGACCGCCCGGGCAGCCGCCAGCGACGCGACGTGCGCCACGACCTTGAGATTGTGCGCGTGCGCCTCGCGGACGATGGCCGCAACCGTCGCGGAATCGAGGGTCGCGCGGCGGCCGCCGTAGGTCCCGAAGTCGTCGACCGCCACCTTGATCCATTCCGAGCCGTCAGCCACTCGGTCGGCGACGTAGCTGGCCGCGTCAGCAGGGTTCGAGATGGTGGGGATCGGCACGCCGAACTGCGTCCCATGACCGCCTGGCGGCGTCCCGATCACCCCCGCGGTGTGCAGGTCGGCATGGCCCGGCGAGCGGACCGCAAGGGTCTTCATCACCTGTGGCGCGGTGAACATGTCGAGGTGCACCGACACACCGAAGGCGAGCGCACTGCGCAGCTGGCCGACCGACATCGTATGCGTGTGTGCGTCGACGAGCCCGGGCAGGAGCGTGCGACCCGCTCCATCGATGACGGTCGCACCGGCCGGTACGGCCGCATCGGCGCCGATTGCGACGATGCGCCCGTTCGACGCCACCACCGTCATGCCCGCAGTCACGCTGTCGCCGTCGAAGAGGCGGACATTCCGGATCGCGGTGGCCTGTTGCGCGCCGGCGGTCACTGCGCCGACGCACGAGATCAGCAGCGCCGCACCAATCGTGCACTTGGTCATGTCGCGTCCTCATCAAGGAAGAAGAGTGATTCCACCGGGCGCTCGAACAGGCGCGCGATGCGCATTGCAAGTGGAAGGCTGGGATCGTAGCGCTCGGTCTCGAGCGCATTGACGGTCTGGCGCGACACGCCCAACTGCTCGGCCAGGTCGAGCTGGGACCATCCGCGCTCCGTGCGCAGGACGCGGAGCAGGTTCTTCATCCGTAGCGCCGGCTGCTCACGAAGGTGCCGACGCACCAGAGGATCGCCATCGTTCCCCAGGTCCACCATGCGCTCAACCGGGGGAACCCCACGGTCTCGAAGAAGCCGTACGTGATGACGGCGAGGGCGGTCCCGACAAAGGCGAACGCCAGTGCCTCGACCTGCCGGCGGCGGAGAAGCTCGTCCTGGCTGCGGAAGAATCGTACGGCGGCCACCACGACGAGGACAACGGGGATCACCGGCAGCAGGGCGACCGGGAGCCGTGCGGACGAACCGGGATTGGCGTCGATCCAGAGGCTGGTGCCCAGGACCGTCAGGGCGTAGGCCGCCATGGCCCCGCCAAACTCGAGCCGGTAGCGCCGTGCGGCGCGCCGGAGGGATGCTGTCTCTGTCATGTGGGCAGTGTAAAGCATACTAGACATTAAGTCAAGTGTGCTTTACACGCAGATCGCAGCTTGCGGCTCCGAGCCGGCCTACCTCACCCGCACGAATATCTTCGTCGTCAACTGCGGTGCATCGGCTGGATACGTGGTGTAGCGAAGCACCAGCGTATTCCGGATGACCTGGAACGTCGCGTTTTCATACATGTCCTGCTCGTATGCTTCCTCCACGACATCCGGCCCCAGAGCGCGGTCCCACCCCACCCTCCTCTCACCGGTGAAGCGGAGGGAGTTCCCGTTTGTCGTGTACGTCCCGAAAATGGTCATGTATCCGGACACGGCGGACGGGTCTTGCCCTGGATGCGCGCCATATACCCGCATGTCCCAGGTGAAAGAGCGGTCGCTTCCGATCGTGAGGACGACCTCGGACGGACCCGCATGTCCGCTCGCCTCGGACAGGTCGCGCCATGACCCGACGAGCCGCTCAGCTGACCGCGGCTCCGTCGGGGTCCCGCAGCCGCTCGCGACGGCGAGCAGCAATCCCATCAAGCCGATTCTCAGCACCTGTTCCCTCTGAATTCGAGGAGGTACCAAGTGTCGAGAGTGGACGGCCCGGGTTTCGGAGAATGGCGTCATGCCTGGTCAACCGCTCGAGCGCCTGCGAAGGTCACGCACCGTGCGACGACCTCAACCCTCCGGCTCCTTCGCTTTCGTCCACGGCGGCGCCCTGCAGCGTGAGCTGCGAGTCGGGAAGCGTGCCTTGAATCCATTCCAGCCGCCACCAGCCGGCACCAGCTCCATCGTCGGAGCGCCGCGCGCGCGGCAGGTGAAAACATTTGTCGCGGCACCGTCTCCGGCCGGCGGACGGGACCGGATCCGGGCGCCCCGTGTACCCTGCCGTGACGGGATGCTGTCCCACCGGGATACCGCACGTGGACGCCGACCCGTACCCGATACGGAGCGAACGAAATGCAATCGATCCTGATGAGCAATCATCATGTACTGCCGCTGGTGGTGGCGTCCCTCGCCGCGGTGGCGGCCTGCGGCCCGAAGCACCAGCTCGACCAGTACAACTTCGCCGGGCAGCGGATGGCCCTCGTCGTCATCGCCCCGACAGCGCCGGGGCTGCTCGAGAGCGGCTACCGTGTGCGCGCCAGCGACGACATCGTC
>JACDHQ010000402.1:2403-3329 GCA_013820975.1 Gemmatimonadaceae bacterium | reverse complement strand
TTCGGGTGACGCCGAGAAGTCGAGGATCGGGCAGATGTGCGGATGCACGAGCCGCGCGGCGCTCTCCGCCTCGCGCCGAAAGCGCTCGCACATTTCCTGGTCGCGCGCGAGGTGGGGATGCAGCACCTTGATCGCCACGCTGCGCTGCAGGAGGTTCTGCTCGCCGAGGTAGACGCTCGCCATGCCGCCGCCGCCGAGGCGCCGGATGATCCGGTACCGCCCGCCGGCGGCGCGGCGCAGCTGGCTGATCGCCTCCTCCGGCCGCTCGGACGGCGCCGACGGCAGCTCGGGCAGCGGTGCCGCGCACCGCGTGCACTGCGCCGCCACCCCCCGGTTCCAGATCCCGCACTCCGGGCAGAACATCGCGTCAGCTTCCGAGCTCGATCGTCACGAAGTCGTACGGCGGCCACGGACCGGTCATCGCCACCTGCGTGGACTCGCGCCGCGCCGCCATCGCCGCCAGCTCCGCCTGGAACTCCCCCCAGAGCGCGCGCTCCACGAGGAAGGCCACGCCGATCGCGATGCCAGTGGTGTGCTCCCGCTCGAGCGGCACCGCGGCGACGGCGCGCCGCCGCAGTGTGCGCATCAGCTCCGCGGCCGTCGCAGCCAGGTCGTTCCCCGAGTCGCCTGCCTCGCCATCGCGCTCGACGCTCGAGATGTGGACGCGCGCGCCCACGCGGTCGGCCACGTACGCCAGCCCATCCGAGAGCGCGACGTAGTGCAGCTCCATCCACCGCTGCAGCGCCACGTCGTCGCGGAACACCGTGCCGGGAGGCGCCGGCAGCAGCTCGCCGAGCTCGAACGCTGCGGCGACGACACGCGTGTGCAGCTCGACCAGCGGGGCGTCGGCCTCATGGGCCACGTAGGGCGCATCGGTCACGATGGCGGCGAGGTCGCGGAACACCGCCGTGCGCGCCCCATCGGGC
>JACDHQ010000402.1:0-2393 GCA_013820975.1 Gemmatimonadaceae bacterium | reverse complement strand
CACGGCGCTGGTCATCCTCGTGCCCGACCGCGTACAGTCGCATCGGCATCAGAGCAGCCGCCTCCATCGGAGCAGCATGTACAGGAGCAGCCCGGTCACGAGCTGCATCACCAGCATCCACCAGAATGCCTGCGGCGCATCCGAGAACGGGATGTGGGCGAAGTTCATCCCCCACATGCCGCTCACGATCACGAACGGGATGCTGACGGTGGCCACGGCCGACAACCCCTTCGTCGCCATCCCCAGGCGGTTCGACACCTGGGTGAGATAACTGTCCATCGTGCTCCCGAGAAGGTCGCGATAGGTCTCGAGCGACTCGGTGATGCGCAGCACGTGGTCATGGATGTCCCGGAAGTAGAGCTGTCCCTCTGCCCCAAGGTACGGACTCGGACGGTTGGTGAGGACATTGAACACCTCGCGCTGCGGCCCCAGGTGGCGCCGCAGCGACAGCACCAGCCGCTTCACGGCGAAGATGTCACGCAGCACCACTTCGTCGAACTGCTCGAAGACCCGCTCCTCGAGCCCGTCCACGAAGTCGTCGATCTGGTCGAGCAGCGGAAAGTACGCATCCACCGCCGCGTCCATGATCAGGTGCATCATCCGGTCCGCACCGCGCCCGAGCAGGTCGGGGTTCCGCACGAGCCGGTCCACCGCCCCGGCGACGGCTTCGGACTTCCCGTGGTGGACGGTGACCAGGAAGTTGCGGCCAAGGAAGCAGGCGATGTTGAAGGTCTCGAGGTCGTAGGGGTCCTCGGTCTCCACGTGGAACCGCACGCCGCGGATGACCGTGAAGAGGAACCCGTTGTACTCCTCGATCTTGCCGCGGCTCACCGGGTTGAGCGCATCCTCCATCGCCAGCGGATGGAGCGTGGTGAGGCGCTCGAGCTGCGACACCTGGCCGCGGCTCGTGGCATCGACGTCCACCCACAGCTGTCCGCGGTGCTCGGCGATGATACCCTGCATCTCGGCCAGGGGCAGCGAGCCCGGAACTCGCCCTCCGCCGTCACGTGGTACGACCGCGGCGACTCCGGATCGCGCACCTGCGTCGCCCGCGGCGCCGGGTGCGTCACCCGGTCCGCGCGTGCGGCCACTTCACCCCGCTGATGAGGACGAGCGCGAGCGCGCGGTCGCGGGCGAGCTCGCGCAACAGGTCTTCCTCGCGCGCCAGCGCCTCCCGCGTGCCGCGGATGCCGAGCCGCCGCCATTCGTGTCCGACGATCTGCATCTTGTGCCGCCAGGTGAGCTCGGGGGTGATCGCCTCGTGGGCGCCGGTGGAGGAGCGTGACAGCGGCTGGCCTCCCGCGCCCCAGTCCTGCACCTCGATCTCGACGACGCCCGCGTCGCGGAGCAACCGCTTCCACTCCACGACGTGCCGCGGCAGCACCCCCAGCCGCTCAGTCAGCGTGGCCCGCAGCCGCGCGCTGAGCTCCGACGTCCAGGTGGGCTGGATGAGGATCACCGATCCCATCGGCTTCGTCACCCGCACCAGCTCGCAGAGGGCACGCGCCGGATCCGCCGCGGCGCCGATGCCGGGGGCCCCCACGGCGCAGTCGAAGATGTTCGTCTCGAAGGGCAGGTCGTCGAGCGGCGCGAGCTCGTACACGGTCGTGCTGGCGCTGGACCGGGCGCGCGATTCGGCCTCCGTGATCCGCGCGCGCTCGGGGTCCACCCCGGTGACCGCCGCACCGGTGCGATCGGCGAGCCACTGCGACGTCACGCCGTCGCCGCACCCCGAGACCAGCACCTCGACCCCCGGTCCCGCGCGGCTGAGGGCCGCCACCTCCCGGTAGAGTCCCTCGGCGACGGCATCCCAGCGCCCGCGGACGAGCAGCTCGGCAAGGCGGATGACGGCCGGCGCCGGCGGGGGCGCCGGCCGGTGGGGACCGCTCATGCGTCGAACCCGGAAACGGGCATGCATCGAATCTAGAGGAGCGCGCGGAGGTGGACCACGCACGCCTCCCCCAACCGGTCGGGAGCGTACCCTCCCTCCAGCGCACTCACCAGCCGCCCGCCGCACATCGACTCGGCCCGCCCGACGAGCTCGCGGGTCAGCCGGTCGACATGCTCCATCTCGAGCGTGAAGCCGCCCAGCGGGTCGCCAGCCAGGCAGTCGAACCCCGCCGAGACCATGATCAGGTCGGGGGTGAAGCCGGCCGTGGCCGCATCGACGGCCGTCAGGAGGGCGCTCACATACGCATCGGGTGAGAGCGCCGCGCCCATCGGGACGTTCCAGACATTCCGGTGCGGGCCGCGATCGTCGGCCGCCCCCGTGCCCGGGTACCAGGGCCACTGGTGCATCGAGACGAAGCGGATGTCGCGCTCGTGCTCCACGATGTCCTGCGTGCCATTGCCGTGATGCACGTCCCAGTCGACGACCAGCACCCGCTCGGCCC
>JACDHQ010000401.1 GCA_013820975.1 Gemmatimonadaceae bacterium | reverse complement strand
CGCTCGAGCCGCATCACCCGGCGACCCCGGGCGACGATCGCGTCGTGGCTCATGCGACCTCGACCCCGGCGTCCCGTGAGCGTTCGGCGACGTATCGTTCGCAGATCGTATCCCACTCCCCGCGCGCCTTCAGGAGGAGCTCGCAGAACTCCCGCACGGCGCCGCGCCCGCCCGGCCGTTCGAGCTGGAGCACCGCCGCGCGCTTCACTTCAGGGACCGCGTTTCCGACGGCCACCGGCAGGCCCACGACACGAAGAACCCCCAGGTCCGGAAAGTCATCCCCGACAAACGCTGCCTCCTCCGGTGCGATGCCTTCGCGAGTGAGGATGCGACGGAATGCCGGAAGCTTGCGCGCTCCCGCATCCTGTACGAGTTCATCGACTTCCAGCTCTGCCGCCCGCATCCGGACGCTGTCGGACACCCGTCCGGTGATGATGACGATCCGCAGCCCCGCCTTTTTGAGGAAGTGGATGCCGAGTCCATCCTGGATGTCGTAGCGCTTGAACTCCAGCGGAGCACCATCGACAGTGCCCAGGTAAACGCCGCCGTCGGTGAGCACGCCATCGACGTCGAAGCAGACGAGCCGGATACGCCGGGCGAGCGCGGGGTCGAGCGGCATCGTCACCGGCGCGCCCGGTCCCAGATGTCCACGGCGCGCGCAATCAGGTCATCGAGCTCCGACAGCGGGATCATGTTGGGGCCGTCGCTCGGCGCGCAGGACGGGTCGGGATGCGTTTCCATGAACAGGCCGTCCGCGCCGGCGGCGACTGCCGCGAAGGTGAGCGGCGGGATGAACTCTCGGGCACCACCGCTGGCTCCTCCCGCCCCCTGGCCAGGCCGCTGCACGCTGTGCGTGGCATCGAAGATCGTCGGGGCCTCGCAGGCCGCGCGCATCCGGGCGAAGCTCCGCATGTCCACTGCGAGGTCGCCGTAGCCGAAGAAGGAGCCGCGCTCCGTGACGGCGACGTCCGTGGCCCCGGACGCGCGCACCTTGTCCACGGCGCCGCGCATCCCCTCGGGGTGCATCCATTGGCCCTTCTTGACGTTCACCGCGTTCCCCGTCGCGCCGGCGGCCTCGAGCAGGTCGGTCTGCCGGCAGAGAAATGCCGGGATCTGCAGCACATCCACGACCTCGGCGACTGGCGCACAGTGCTCGGGCAGGTGCACATCGGTCAGCAGTGGCAGCCCCGACGATTCCCTGACGCGGGCGAGCTTCGCGAGTCCTTCGTCGATTCCCGGGCCGCGGTGCGCGCCGGCATTCGAGCGATTTGCCTTGTCGAAACTCGCCTTGAAGATGATGCCGCCCGGCACCCGGTCGGCGAGCCGCGCGAGATGCTCCGCCACCCGGAGGTTCAGCGTGTCATCCTCGAGCACGCATGGGCCGGCGATGAGGAAGAGCCGGTCGCCGGGAAAGCGGGCCGGCACGTCAGTCGCCGGCATTCGCAAGCTCGCGTACCGGTTCGGCGCGCCGCTCGCGTGCCACCTGCGCCGCCGAGGCGACGAACCCGGCGAACAGCGGGTGCGCGCGCGTGGGACGCGATTGCAGTTCGGGATGGAACTGGCAGCCGATGAACCAGTGGTGGTCTGGCAGTTCCACGATCTCGACGAGCTGCCCGTCTGGCGAAAGGCCGCTCAGCAGCATGCCGTGCTGGGTGAACAGGTCGCGGAAGCGGTTGGAGACTTCGTACCGGTGCCGGTGCCGCTCGCTCACCTCCGCGGCGCCATACGCCTCGGCGGCGCGCGAGCCGCGGGTCAGCCGGCACGGGTATGCGCCGAGCCGCATTGTGCCGCCCATGTCGGTGACGTGCTGCTGCTCTTCCATGAGGGAGATGACGGCGTTCTCGCACTCCGGGGCAAACTCGGCCGAGTGGCTGTCGTCGAGCCCTGCGACGTTGCGTGCGAATTCGATGATCGCGGTCTGCATCCCGAGGCAGATCCCGAAGAACGGAAGGTTCGACTCCCGTGCATGGCGGATCGCCTCCACCATTCCCTCGACGCCGCGGACGCCGAACCCGCCGGGCACGAGGAGGCCGTCCACGTCACTCAGGATTTCGGCCGCACGGGCGGCGCTGGTGAACGACTCGCTGTTGGCCCAGAGGATGTCCACGCCGACGTCGTTGGCGATGCCACCGTGGATGAGCGCTTCGAGCACCGACTTGTAGCTGTCGACGTACTCGGTGTACTTGCCGACGACCGCGATCCGCACGCGTTCGCGCGGCTCGAGAATTCGCTGGACCAGTTCGCGCCATTCGGTGAGGTCGGGCGCTGCGGTGTCGAGTCCGAGCTTGGCGCACACCTTCTGGTCGAGTCCCTGCGCACTGAACTCGAGGGGGATCTGGTAGATCGACCGCACGTCGGGACTCTCGACCACCGCCCCGAACTCGACGTTGCAGAACAGCGCGATCTTCCGCTTCGTCTCCTCGGGCAGCGGGCGTTCCGTCCGCACGATGAGCACGTCGGGCTGGATGCCGAGCTCCATGAGCTCGCGCACCGAGTGCTGCGTCGGCTTCGTCTTCAGCTCGCCCGCCGCGGCGATGTACGGCACGAGCGTGAGGTGGATGAAGAGGGCATTCTCACGCCCGACGTCGTGCCGGAACTGGCGAATCGCCTCGAGGAAGGGCTGCGACTCGATGTCGCCCACCGTCCCCCCGATCTCGACGAGCACGACGTCATTTTCCGGCGACACGCGGCGGATGGCGGCCTTGATCTCGTCGGTCACGTGCGGGATCACCTGCACCGTCGAGCCGAGGAACTCCCCGCGGCGTTCCTTCGTGATCACGTTGAGGTAGATGCGGCCGGTCGTGACGTTGTTCGCCTGCGACAGCGCGCGATCGATGAACCGCTCGTAGTGGCCCAGGTCGAGGTCCGTCTCGGCGCCGTCGTCCGTCACGAACACCTCGCCATGCTGGAACGGGGACATCGTCCCGGGATCGACGTTCAGGTACGGGTCGAACTTCATCATCGTGACCCGCAGCCCGCGCTCCACGAGCAGGCGCCCGAGCGAGGCGGCAGCGATCCCCTTCCCGAGCGACGAAACCACGCCCCCGGTGACGAAGATGTACTTGGTCGTGTGCTGGCGGGCGGGTGGCTGCATCAGGGCGTATCCGTCGAAAGGCGAGGCCACACGGCGTTCGCACGCGTGAGGTCCTCTTCGGTGTCGATACCGCCGGCCGGGGGGCCGTCGATCCGTGCGATGCCCATGGCCAGGCCGGCAGCCAGGGGACGAAGCTGTTCGAGCCGCTCCACGAGCTCGAGCGGGTGCTGTGGAAGCGCCACCCAGCACGCCAGGGCCTCCGGCGTGTAGGCGTAGACCCCGATGTGCTGCAGCAC
>JACDHQ010000400.1 GCA_013820975.1 Gemmatimonadaceae bacterium | reverse complement strand
AGGTAAGCGAACTGCGGGAAGCGGTTCGGGCGCGCCAGGTACCAGCCGTTCCACGCCGAGGGATCGACACCCGTCGACGCCGCGGGAATCGCGCCAGTGGGAGGAACGCCGAGCGCTGACGCGAGCAGCGAGTCGACGCGATTCCAGTTGGCCTCCTCCGGATCGGTGTTGTAGGACGCGAAGAAGGCGCGCTGGTGCTCGGGATAGATGCAGAGGATCGCCCGGAACGTCCCGATGTTGCCGAAGTGGCACATGCCGGTGATGCCCCATCGTTCGCGGTGCAGGAGACCCAGCGCATACCCCGACGGCAGCCCGGCGCGCACCGCCTCGGTCGTCGTGGGAACGCCCATCCCGCGCAGCAGCGCGCTGTTCACCAGGCGGCGCCCGTTCACCATCCCGTCGCTCATCAGGAACTGAGCGAAGGCCGCCATGTCCTCGCCGGTCGTGGTGAACTGGCTCGCCGGCCGCACCGGTATCGCGAACGTCGCCGAGGGCGTTCCGTCCTCGAAGTGTCCCATCGCCAGCGTCGGGTCGGCCGCTGCGCCCTCCTGCGAGACGAAGGCAAAGGTGCTCCGGGTCATGCCGAGCGGCAGGAGCAGCTCGCGGTCGAGCCATGTCTCGTACCGCTCCCCCGTGACGCGCTCGATCAGCATGCCGAGCAGCAGGTAGCCGACGTTCGAATACGAGAAGCGGTCCCCGGGGCGATGACGGATCTGCACGCCGCTGCCGCGTTGTCCGAGCGCGGCGCGCAGCAGCGACTCCGGATCACCGCGCACCGTGAAGACCTGCCACAGGTGCACGTCAGCGAGGCCACCCGTGTGGTCGAGCAGGTGCCGCACGAGGAGCGGCGCCTCCTGCTCCCACCGGTTGTCGATGCGTACGTCCGGCAGATAGCGGGTGACCGGCGCGTCCAGCGCGACGCGTCCCTCCGTCACGAGCAGGAGCACGCCGGTCGCGATGAGGGTCTTGGCGACCGACCCCACCTGGACCCGGTCGTGCGGCTGCATCGGGGTGTTGCGCGCGCGATCCCTGATCCCGGCGGCGCCGAGCGTCACGCCGTCGGGGGTGACGAGCGACCACGTGACGCCGACGAGCCCCTCGTCACTGATGGCCCGCGCCATGCTGGCCGTCAGCGAATCGGCAGACTGGGAATGAACGCGCCGCGCGGTCATGGAGACGACGCACAGCGCCAACAGGGTACCAACGGCAACCCGCGCGACGCGGAAGATCCGGAGCATGAACTCGCCTGCGTGGAATGATGAGTGGACGGTGTAGCGGGTGCGCGACTCAGCCCAGCAGTGCGCGAACGCGCGCGCCGTAGCGACGGCTCATCGAAAACGGCTCGGCAAGTCCGCGCATGGTCACCAGGTAGCTCGAGTGGGACCATTCCTCCACCCGGAGCACGTGGTCGAGGTTGATGATGGTGGAGCGATGGATGCGGATGAAGAACCGGTCCGGCAGCCGGTCTTCCCATTCGCGCAGCGACCTGGAGTTCCTTGCCGGCGACGGCCGTGCCGCGACGTGCAGGAGGGAGCTGTCCCCGGCCGCCTCGATCGCGACGATGTCGGCGATACGGACGAACGCCCGGCGATCGTCGAGTCGAAGGAACAGCCGGTCGTCCTTTCCCAGCGGGCCCGCCGGCTCCGCCTGCGCCCGCCGTTCCGGCGTGACTCGCTGGATCGTGCGCGCGAGCCGCACTGGATCGACCGGCTTGAGCAGGAAATCCAGGGCATTGACCTCGAACGCGCGCACGGCATGCGCGTCATGCGCGGTCACGAAGACGATCTCCACGTCTGGGCCGATCAGCGGGACGAGGTCGAAGCCGGACTCCCTTCCGAGCGTGATGTCGAGAAACACGAGGTCGGCGTCGGTTGCCTGGATGAGCCGCGCCGCCTCGTCGAGCGAGGCGGCCTCACCGACGATGTGCACTTCACCCGTGTGTGCGTCGGCGAGCAGCCGTCGCAGCTCCTTCCGGGCCAGTCGCTCGTCGTCCACGATGACTGCGTGACGGGGGCGCATCCTACCTCCCGCGCACGGCAGCGGCATCCGCCGAATGCTCCGACGCCGGTTGCTGGAGCGCAGCGACACCGGCGTCATGTACCTGGCCCTCGGCGCTCCGGGCGGGGATCTCCACGCAGACCCGCACCTGCTCACCATGCTGTTCGATGGTGAACGTGTGGTGGTCGGCGAACAGGTGCTCGAGCCTCGCGCGGACATTGGTGAGTCCGACGCCCTCACTCCCGGTGACGAGCGTGCCCGAATTCTCCACGACGAGCGAGAGGACCCCGGCCTCGCGGACGCGCGCATCGATGCGCACCCGCAGCGGCCCGCCGCCAGCGGCCGGCACGCCGTGCTTCAGCGCGTTCTCGACCAGCGGATTGAGCAGGAACGCCGGCACCAGGCACTCGGCCGCCTCGGGCTGCACCTCCATCTGCATGTCGAGCCGGTCCTCGAACCGGATCGACTCGATGGCCAGGTACCCCCGCACCGCCTCGACCTCTTCCGAAAGGCGGGCGAGGTGAAGGGGGCGCTCCACCAGCGCGTAGCGCAGGAAGCGCGCGAGCTCCGTGACCATGAGCCGCGCCCGGTTGCGATCCTCGTCGATCATGGCGCGGAGCGAGTTCAGGGTAT
Organism: Gemmatimonadaceae bacterium; assembly: GCA_013820975.1. Taxonomy (GTDB): domain Bacteria; phylum Gemmatimonadota; class Gemmatimonadetes; order Gemmatimonadales; family Gemmatimonadaceae; genus JACDHQ01. The sequence continues at coordinate 702 of JACDHQ010000400.1, read as the reverse complement.
TGAAGAGGAAGTGGGGATTCAGCTGGTAGGCCAGCATCTGGAGCTGCGCGTCACGGGCTTCCGCCATGGCGCGTAACACCCGCGCCCGTTGATCGAAGAGTGCATCGCGGTATGTCAACCCCACATACAGCGTGCTCCAGGCGAGCAACGTGAGTGTGTTGTAGACGGTGTTGTCGAGCACCGGGCCGCGCCGGAACGGAATCGTGATCCCGGGGCTGACGACGCCGATGAAGGGGACGGCGACGTTATGCAGGTAGGTGTGAAACGCGGCGGTCCACAGCATGCCGCCCACCCAGGACGCGGCGGCGATGATCGACAGCATCCGCACCGACGATTCCGTCCCCAGGCGCAGCCGAACGAACGCGTGGTGCAGGAGCAGCGTCGCAATGAAGCCGAGCGCGGCGAATGGCCATTCGACGACGGCGATGACCGGTCCGGGGAATTCCCCCACGCGCCCGAGCGACATGGCACCGGCGAACGCCAGCCATCCGCCGACCTGCAGCGGCCAGAAACCGGTGGGAGTGTGCCGCATGAGGAGCCTCCGTGGGGTCAGAGTAGTACCCTGACGCCGCTAATCCACAAACTGCTGGCGGAACATGGCACTTCGCAGCGCGCCAGACACCAGCTGGAGGCTGGTGCGAAGGCTGCCGGCTTGTTCCTGCGCAAAGTGGTGCAATTGCGCCAGCCGCGGTTGATCGTACC
>JACDHQ010000399.1 GCA_013820975.1 Gemmatimonadaceae bacterium | reverse complement strand
CCTCGACGGCGGCGGGTCGTCCGCGATGGCGATTCGCACACCAGGCGGCGAAGTGCGCGTTGCCAACCGTCCGTCGGATGCGGGTGGCGAGCGGGCCGTGGCGAACGCACTCGCGATCGTGCGCGGCTGCGCGAGCGAAGCGCCCCGTTAGGCGCGTCGTCCCCGCGACGCTCAGGCCGGTGCGAGCGCCGCCGGTGACGCCATCGGCAGGGCGCGCTCCCGCTTGACCGCCTGGCCCGTGAAGGTCGATCCCGTCGTGCCATTGAGCTGGACCTCGAGGTACGAGCCGATCGCACCGGCCCCCGCCGGCAGCAGCACCGTCTTGAAGTCGCGGGTGCGCGCCTGCAGCATGTCGTTCTTGCGCGCCTCCTTCTCCACGAGCACCTCGCACGTGCGGCCGAGCATCGCCAGGTTCTGCTCGCGCGCCATGCCGCGCACGGTGGCAACGAGGCGCTCGAGGCGCGCGCTCGCCACCTCGTCCGGGATCGTCCACTCCGCCGGCATCTTCGTGGCTGGCGTCCCGTCGCGCGGCGAGAACTTGAAGGTGAACGCATCCGAGAAGTTCGCCGCGCGCACGGCGCTGAGCGTCTCCTCGAACTCCGCATCCGTCTCACCGGGAAATCCGACGATGATGTCGGTCGTGACGTTCAGCCCCGGGATCGCAGCGCGCAGCCGGCCCACGCACTCGAGGTACGTCTCGCGCGAGTAGCGGCGCAGCATGCGCTTGAGCATCGCGCTCGAGCCGGACTGCATCGGCAGGTGTACGTGCTCGCAGACCGACTCCACCTCCGCCATCGCGGCGATGACGCGATCCGTGAAGTCATTGGGATGTGGCGACGTGAAGCGGAGGCGGCGCAGCCCCGGCACTGCACCGACCGCGCGCAACAGGTCCGCAAAGTCGTGGGTCCCGTCAGTCCAGGAGTTCACCGTCTGGCCGAGCAGCACCGCCTCGGTCATTCCCTCCGTAACGGTGGTCTCCACTTCGCGCACCACGTCCGCCAGGGCGCGGCTGCGCTCCGGCCCGCGCGTGTAGGGCACGATGCAGTAGGTGCAGCGGTAATCGCAGCCGCGCTGCACCGGGATCCACGCCTTCACGTGGTCGAAGCGCTTCGGCTGGAAGTCCTCGTAATGCTCCTCCATGTCGAAGGAGGTCTGGATGGCGCGCTCGCCCGTGCGCGCCCGGTCCACGAGGTCGGGAAGCGCGCGATAGGCATCGGGCCCGACGACGAGGCTCACGTGGCGCGCCTTCTCCAGCAGCTGCGGGCCGAGACGCTGCGCCATGCACCCGGTGACGCCCATCACGGAGCCCTTCGTCATGAAGCGCTTGAGCTCACCGAGCCGCCCGATCACCCGCTGTTCCGCGTGGTCGCGGATGGCGCACGTGTTGAGGAGGATGACATCGGCGCCGTCCGGCCCATCGACGGGAGTGTACCCGTGCGCCGCCAGCTTGCCGAGCATGAGCTCGGTGTCGCTGACGTTCATCTGGCAGCCGTAGGTCTCGATGTAGACAGTGGGCATCGGAAGTAATATAGCGTTTACGGCCGGGGCGGCGGCTCCCCAAACGGCGAACCCCGGCACCCGCTCTTGCCACCGAATCGTCCACGCGCGACCTTCGCCACGTCCCCCTACCCGGAGATCAACGTGGCTGAAGTCAATAACTACCAGCAGGCCCCACCCCCGGCCGGCAGCAGCGGCGGCGGCTCCAGCGCGATCGTGGCCATCGTCGCGATCGTGGTGCTGCTGCTCGCGCTCTGGTTCTTCCTCGGCCGCGGTGGCGGCACAGACAACGACGGCGGCATCAATGTGGACGTCAACCCGCCGGCCGCGCCCGCCGGTGGCAACACGGCGCCCGCCACGCCGGCGCCCGCAACGCCCTGACCGGTTTTCGGGTCGCGGCGACAACCTGACGGGAGCATCGGTTGGCCACCGGGAACGGCACAGGAACGCTGTACTGCTGTTTCACGGTGGCGCGACCATGCGCCTCTCACCATCTCGCCCTCGAGGAGTTCAAGTCGGCGGCGCATGGTCCCGCCCCCGCCGTCACTCTCGCGCGTCAGGGTACGGCGAAGGTCCCCGTGTTCGCCATCTTCGCATCGCCCGACGGCACCAGGGGCAGCGCCACATAGAAAGTGCTTCCCCCTTCCTCGCCGCTGCGCACCCAGATTCGCCCCCCGTGCGCGTCCACCGCGAGCTTGCAGAACGCGAGCCCCAGTCCCGAGCTGCGAACGCGCGGAATATTGGGTGTCTTCACCTGCTGGAACTTGCGGAAGATGAGGTCCTGGTACTCGGGCGGGATGCCAGGGCCGTTGTCGGCGACGCCGAGCATGATGCCGTTCGGGTCGGGGCGCGCGATGAGCGTGATCGCGACGGTGCGCGCCGAGTGCGTCAGGGCGTTCTGGATCAGGTTGCCGAACACCCGCCGAAGGAGCGCCTTGTCGGCTTCGAACACCGGTGCGTCGTCCGCAGCGTCGATGCAGCAGCTCGCGTTCTCCTGCTTCAACCGGATGTCCCACTCGTGCTGGATCTCGGCGAGGAACGCGGCGGGCGCGACGGGCTCGGGAGTGAGCTCGATCTGCGTCTCCTCGATGCGCGACACCTCGAGCAGGTCCTCGATCAGCGCCAGCAGGTCCTCGGCCTTCGACTCGGAGTCGCCCATCGCCTGCCGCTGGGCGTCCGTCATCGCCCCGAAGTCCCCGTCGAGCAGCATCTCCATCGTGGCGAGGATGCTGGTCAGCGGGGTCTTGAGGTCGTGCACGATCATCTTCATCAGGTCGTCGCGCACGCGCTCGAGCTCGCGCATCTTCCGGAAGCTCTCCTCGAGCGCGTCGGTTGCCGCCTTGAGCTTGAGCAGGCTGCGGACGCGGGCGCCGAGGACAAGCCGGTTGTGCGGCTTCGTGAGGAAGTCGTCGCCCCCCGCCTCGATCGCCTTCACGCGGTCGGTCGTGTCGTTCAGTGCCGTCACGAAGATCACCGGGGTGCGCGCGGTGCGCGGGTCGCGCTTGATGCGGCGGCACACCTCAAACCCGGTCGAGCGATCATCCACGCCGAGGTCGCCCGCCGGCATCGATACGTCGAGGATGACGAGGTCGGGACTGTGATCGAAGCACGCCTGCAGCGCGGACGGTCCATCGGTAGCAGCGATCGCGCGGTAGCCCAGGACGTGGAGCTGGTCGAACAGCAGCTCGACGTTCGCCGCGACATCGTCCGCGACGAGGATGACGGGGGCCGACTCGAGTGACGCGCCCGGGCTGGTCATGGGGTTACGGCCGGACCGCCAGCCCGAGGCTGATCGTCCACGCGCCTTCGTCTGCGTTGCCGGACGGGATGCTGCGCAT
>JACDHQ010000398.1 GCA_013820975.1 Gemmatimonadaceae bacterium | reverse complement strand
ATGCACGACGCCTCGCTCATGCGCGTAGGCCAGGGCCTTCGCGACATCGCGCAGCACGCCGATCGCCTCGGTCGTCGCGAGCGGGCCGCGTGAGAGCCGCGCACGCAGCGACTCGCCGTCCACGAACGGCATCGTGAAATACGGCAGCCCGTCCATCTCGCCGGCGTTCAGCACCGGCACGATGTGCGGATGCTGCAGCCGCGCGGCGAGCAGGATCTCGCGATTGAACCGGTCGACGTTCACGTCCGCGGCGAGCTCGCGCGGCAGCACCTTCACGACCACCGTCCGGCCCAGTGCCTTCTCTTCGGCCACGAAGACGCGCGACATCCCGCCGCCGCCAAGTTCGCGGTCGAGGCGGTACGCGGCGCCAAGGGTGGTCTGCAGCTGGTCGTGGAGATCCGAGGACATCTTCGTCTCATCGTGGAGGTGGGCGCCTCAATAGTACGCCCGCGCGGGGGGCCCCGCCACAAAGTGACCGGCCTCACGGGCACTGCCGGCCCTTCGTGGATGGCCAATCGTCGGCCTGGACGGCGCGCCTCGCCGGGAGTCGTCTGGCTCTCGTAAGCCCGCGTGCGTGGCGCTATCCGGCACCGCGCCAGCGGAATTACCTTGGGCCATGCCCTCAACCACCAGCGACGACGCCGACGTCGCGCTGCTCGACCGCCTCGCCGAGGCCCGCGTCGCGCTGGTCGCACAGATCCAGCGCCGCATCGTCGGCCAGCACCATGTCGTGGACAACCTCGTCGCCGCCCTGCTCGCCGGCGGGCACGCGCTCCTCGTCGGCGTTCCCGGTCTCGCGAAGACGCTGCTCGTGCAGACGGTCGCCCAGGCGCTCGACCTGCAGTTCTCGCGGGTCCAGTTCACCCCCGACCTGATGCCGAGCGACATCACCGGCACCGAGATCCTCGAGGAGGACCACACCACCGGGCGGCGGATCTTCAAGTTCGCGCGCGGCCCGGTGTTCGCGAACCTCGTGCTGGCCGACGAGATCAACCGTGCGCCGCCGAAGACGCAGGCGGCGCTGCTCCAGGCGATGCAGGAGCATGCCGTCACGGCAGCCGGGCAGACGCACCGCCTCCCGGCCCCGTTCTTCGTGCTCGCCACGCAGAATCCCATCGAGCAGGAGGGCACGTATCCCCTCCCCGAGGCGCAGCTCGACCGGTTCATGCTCCAGCTCACCGTCGGCTACCCGACGCGCGAGGAGGAGGAGCAGATCGTCACGAGCACGACCTCCGACGTCACCGCGACGGTGACCCCGGTGCTCGGCGGCGAGGAACTGCTGGCGATGCAGCATCTCGTGCGTCGCCTCCCGGCGCCGACGCTCGTCGTGCAGGAGGCGGTGCGGCTGGCCCGCGCCACGCGGCCCGATGCCGCAGAGGCGACGCCGCTGGTGAAGAAGTACGTGAGCTGGGGCGCCGGACCGCGCGCGTCGCAGTACCTCGTGCTCGGCGCCAAGGCCCGTGCGGCGCTCGACGGCCGCGCGATGCCCGACCTCGAGGACATCCGCGCGATGGCGCTTCCCGTGCTCGGCCACCGCCTGGTGCTCAACTTCCAGGCGGAGGCGGAGGGCGTGGATGTTGGGTCGGTCGTGCGGGGACTCGGCAGCTCTCGATAGCGAGGCGACCCGGCGCGCGCTGAGCTACCCCGCGCGGGGCAGGCGGACGGTGAATGTCGTACCCGGCCCCGCGTTGTCATCGGCACGCACGTCACCCCCCGACTGCGTGACGATACCATACACCGTCGCGAGGCCCAGCCCCGTACCCTTCCCCGCCGGCTTCGTGGTGAAGAACGGCTCGAAGAGGTGCGCCTTCGTCGCCTCCGACATGCCGGTCCCGGTGTCGGAAACGGTCATGACGACGCACGGCCCCGCCGCAGCGCCGCTGTCGTCGGCCGGGCCGAGCGGATGCTGCGCGGTGACGCTCCCGAGAGCCGTCGCCACGACGATGCATCCCCCGTCCGGCATCGCGTCGCGGGCGTTGACGACGAGGTTCATGATCACCTGCTCCATCTGCCCGGGATCGGCGCACACGTCGCCCACGTCGTCGGCCAGCCGCAGCTCGAGCGACACATCCGTGCCGAGCAGGCGCTCGAGGAGCCGCTCCATGCCGCGCACCGCGTCGTTCACGTTGAGCTGCTGCGGCTGCAGCACCTGGTTGCGGCTGAAGGCCAGCAGCTGCCGCGTGAGCGCCGCAGCGCGCATCGCGGCGTCACGGATCTCGATCATGTCCCCCCGCAGCTCCTCGCCCTCGCCCAGCGAGTCCACCGCCATGGAGCTGTAGCTGAGGATGACGGTGAGCAGGTTGTTGAAATCGTGCGCGACGCCGCCGGCGAGACGCCCCACCGCCTCCATCTTCTGTGCCTGGAGGAACTGCGCCTCGAGCTCTTGATGAGCGGTCGTGTCGGCGACGATCACCCCCACCCCGGTGAGCTCATCCTCCGTGTCGCGCACGGGGAACCCGGTCACCAGCCAGTGCCGGCGCGGCCGGCCGGACAAGGCCGGAGACGTGATGCGACGGTTCGCCAATGTCGCCCCCGACGCCCGGACCTGCACGAGCAGCGGCTCCAGCAGGTCGCCCATCAGCGGCTCGACCTGGGCCGGGGTATTGCCGATGTGGTCGTCGGCGGCCAGCGCGTTGAGCGCCGCCATCGCCGGATTGGCCTTCAGGTAGCGCAGCCGCAGGTCGAACAGCGCGACACCGACCGGCGCGCTGGCGAGGACGTCCTCGAGGAGCGACCGCACGAGTGCGGTGTCGCGCCGGGCGTGGCGGGCGAGTTCCACCTGTTCCTCGAGTGCCATCGCGTGCGCGTGCAGGTCGGCGGTCGCCGTCTCGACTCGCGCCGCCATTTCATTGAATGCGCGGGCGAGGTGCGCCATTTCATCATGCCCCGATACCGCCACGCGCCGCGAGTAGTCACCCGACGCGATGCCCGTTGCCGCCCGCGCCATCAGCTCGATCGGCCGTGTCACCCGCCGCCCGATCACGGACGCCGCGAGTCCGCCAACCGCAAGGCAGACGAGCGCGGCGAGCACCATCGAGACGAGCAGTGCGCGCGCCGGCGCTGCCACGGCATGCCGCGGCACCTGCAGCACGAGCTGCCATGGGGTGCCGGCCACCGTCCGGCGGACGCTCAGGAGCTGCCTGCCAGCAGCGTCATTGACGAACGCCGGCTGGGTTTCCTCCGGCGGAAGGGGCGGCGCGTCCACCGGCCGCACCAGGTCGGTCCAGAACGAGTCACCGGCGTTGCCGAGGTACACGGTCACCTCCTCGCCGATCAGCTCCTCGATCACCGACGAGTTGCCCCCACCGATCGTGCGAGTCTCGGCGAGGTACCCAAGCGTCTCGAG
>JACDHQ010000397.1 GCA_013820975.1 Gemmatimonadaceae bacterium | reverse complement strand
CGTCAGTGCCGTGTACGGGCTTGGCGAGCTGCTCGTGTCCGGCGACGCGGACGCCGACACGATTCGAGTGCACTTCGATGGCGCCGGTGCTGCGTCCGCGAGCACGCAGCTGGCCGCCAAGGAGCAGGCGCTCCTCCGGAAGCCGGGGCCCGATGGCGGCACGGAGCGAGTCGATGTCGGCCCCGGGCTGGTGAACGCACCGGCGGTGAGCGAGGCGCAGGCGATCGAGATCGCGACGGTCGCTCGCACGTTGCAGCAGGCGCTCGGCGTGCCGCAGGACATCGAATGGGCACTCGGCGCGCCTGGTGGCGATCACGCCGTCGGCGGTCCACGGGCGAACGATGTCCTGTACATCCTCCAGGCACGCCCGGTCACCGCCACTGGTGCGTCGCGCACCGGGGAGCGGCGGATCTGGGACAACAGCAACATCGTCGAGAGCTACAGCGGCGTCACCACACCGCTGACCTTCAGCTTCGCGCGCGGCGTGTACGAGCAGGTGTACCGGCAGTTCTGCGAGGTCCTCGGCGTCGGCGACCGCACGATCGACGCGCACGCCGATGTCTTCGCGACCATGCTCGGCCTCATCCGTGGCCGCGTGTACTACAACCTGCTCAACTGGTACCGCGTGCTCGCCCTGCTCCCCGGCTACGCGGTCAACCGCGAGTTCATGGAGCGGATGATGGGGGTGCGGGAGCGGCTGGTCGATCCGCCGCCGCCGCCGGGCGCAGGCGCCCGCTCCCGCGATGCGGTGCGGCTCCTCCGCTCGGCGACGCGACTCTGGCGCGAGCACCGGCGCCTCGGCGACGAGAACCGTGAGTTCTTCGCACGGGTGAATCGGAGCCTCGCCCCAATAGACGGGGTCGACCTCGACCCCTGGCCTGCCGACGACCTGGTCGCGCTCTACCGCCGGCTCGATCGTGAACTGCTGCTGCACTGGCGCGCCCCGCTCGTGAACGACTTCTTCGCGATGATCTGGTTCGGCGTGCTGTCACGGCTCGTCGAGCAATGGCTCCCCGATGCCGAGCCGACGCTGGTCAACGACCTGCTCGTCGGTGAAGGAGGGATCATCTCCACCGAGCCGGCGCGGCGCATCATGGGACTTGCTGCGCTCGCTGCGGCCGACCAGGCGCTGCGGCACGGGTTCGAGTCGGAACCTGACGACGACGCCCTGCTGCGGAACATCCGCACCGATCCCCGCCATCAGGCGTTCGCACGGGCGCTCGACGAGTACCTCGCCGTGTTCGGCGACCGCTGCATTGGGGAGCTCAAGCTCGAGACGGTCACTCCCAACGAGGACCCGGCGTTCGTCATCCGGATGACCCGCGCCTACGTGATGCAGCAGCAGACCGATGCGGCGCGCGGCACCGGAAGCGAGGCGTCCGTGAGGGGCGCAGCGGAAGAGTATGCCCGCACGCGCCTCGGCGCGCCGCGGCGCTCGGCGTTCTTCATGGTTGCCCGCCACGCGCGCGACCGGGTGCGTGACCGGGAGAACCTGCGCTTCGAGCGCACGCGGGTGTTCGGCGCGGTTCGGCGGATATTTCGCGGACTCGGGCACCGGCTGCACGAGGCCGGTCGCCTTGCCGAGCCGCGTGACGTCTATTACCTGACCGTCGAAGAGATCTTTGCCGCGATGAACGGCACCGGGATCACCCACGACCTCACCGGAGTGGCCCGGGCGCGTCGCGAGCAGTTCGCCCGCTATGACGCCGAGCCTGCGCCGCCCGAACGATTCGAGACGTGGGGGATGCCCGATGTCCCACCGCGGTCGGCGACGAGCACCACCACGTCCGTCGAGGGCGACCTCGCTGGACTCGGCTGCTGCCCCGGCGTCGTTCGCGGGCCGGTGCGGGTCGTGCGCGATCCATCGGCCGCGGGCAACCTGCACGGGCACATCCTCGTTGCCGAGCGAACCGATCCGGGGTGGACCCTGCTCTTTCCGACTGCCTCGGGACTCCTCGTGCAGCGCGGCAGCCTGCTCAGCCACTCGGCCATCGTGGCGCGCGAGATCGGCCTTCCGTGCGTGGTCGCCATCCCCAATCTCATGGACAGCCTCGTGAGTGGCGAATGGGTGGAGATGGATGGCGCCACCGGTGTCGTGCGCCGCATCCCGTCCCCCGACCAGCAGGAGGCCACTCCGTGAGCGGTGCGCGCTTCGACTTCCTTCGCTACGCCGCCGTCTGGGAGGATGCAGACATCCTCGTCGATGCCCTCGCCCCGGCCGCGCGCGGCGCGCGGGTGCTCTCGATCGCATCGGCGGGTGACAATGCGCTCGCGCTGCTGACCTGCGATCCCGAGGAAGTCGTCGCCGTGGACCTGAGCGCCCCGCAGCTTGCGGCGTGCGAGCTGCGGATTGCCGCGTGGCGGAGCCTCGCCCGCGAGGAGCTGCTGGCGTTCCTCGGCGTGTTCGAGTCCGCCGATCGCGTCACGACCTATCGCGCCCTGCGCTCGGGGCTGAGCGACCGGGCACGTGGCTACTGGGACACGCACGAGCAGGACATCGCGGGCGGAATCATTCATGCCGGCAAGTTCGAGCGATACCTCCGCTCGTTCCGGCGCTTCGTGCTCCCCCTGGTCCATTCCCGGCGCACGATCGACCGGTTGCTGCAGGCGCGGACGAGAGAGGAGCGCATCCGCTTCTACGAGGAACGGTGGGATACCGCGCGCTGGCGCCTCGTCTTCCGTCTCTTCTTTGGGCGGGCCGTGATGGGGCGAATGGGACGCGACCCCGCGTTCTTCGCGCACGTCGAGGGCACGGTCGGCGACCGGATCCTCGCGCGGACGCGACATGCGCTCACCGAGCTTCCGCTGCACACGAATCCGTACGCTGCGTACATCATGACCGGCACCTATCCCGTGGGGGCGCTTCCCCTCTACCTCCGGGCCGAGGCGTGGCAGCCGATCCGCGACCGGCTGGAGCGCGTGACACTGCTGCAGGCACGCGCCCAGGATGCGGCTGGTCACTTCGGTGCCTTCAACCTGTCGGACATCTTCGAGTACATGCCGCCCGACGTGCACGAGGCGGTGTACGCCGCGCTCGTCGAGAAGGCGCGGCCAGGAGCGCGGCTCGCGTACTGGAACATGCTCGCCCCTCGCAGCATGCCAGGATCGATGTCGGAACTGATCCGCCAGCGGCCCGACATCGCGGCACCGCTGCATGCGCGCGACGCCGCGTGGTTCTACTCCGCGTTCCACGTGGACGAGGTCGAAGGATGAACGAGCAAGGAGGCGAATGCCACCGGTAGGCACCGTCGTTGGCGAGGTGGCACGAGCCGCACTGGCCGGCGCCGGCTTCCTGGTCCTCTTCGCCGCCGCGGAACTCTGGCGAAGGCTCGGTGCACCCCCGGCCG
>JACDHQ010000396.1 GCA_013820975.1 Gemmatimonadaceae bacterium | reverse complement strand
TTGCGGGCGGGAATGCGGGCCAGGACGTACTCGGGAAGCTCCTGGAACTTCGTGGCGAACTGGGGCACTAGCGATCCTGGACCGGGTTCCTGACGCGACTCGAGGCTGTCGGGCTGCCCTGCACGTCGGGGCTCCCGGTAACCTCTACTTCTACCTCATCGCCGGCAACAAGTTTCCCCACGCCGGCGGGTGTTCCGGTCAGCACGAGGTCCCCCGGTTCGAGGGTCATCACGCGGGAGATGTACGCGAGGATCATCGGGATGCTGAACGCCATCTCCGCGACCCGTCCCCGCTGCCGCTCCTCGCCGTTGACCCGGGTGACCACCGTGAGCCCCTGCAGGCCGGCCGGAGCCGGGATCTCGTTTCCAACCGGGCAGAAGGTGTCGAATCCCTTCCCTCGGGTCCACTGGGAGTCGCTCTTCTGGAGGTCGCGGGCGGTGACGTCGTTTGCCGCGACGACTCCCCGAATCGCCGCCTTGGCCTCCTCCTCGGATGCGTCACAGAGCGGATTCCCGATGACGACGCCGATCTCTCCCTCGAACTCGACCCTCTTCGACACCGCCGGGAGCCTGATGGGTTGCCCGGCGGCAATGATCGACGACGTCGGCTTGAGGAAGAGCAGCGGCTCACTCGGCATCTCGTTGCCGAGCTCCTTGGCGTGATCCACGTAGTTGCGGCCGACGCAGACGATCTTTGCGGGACGTGTCATGGGCGACATTGGGGTCAGCGACATTGGCAGCGACATTGGGGTCAGAGTCGGCGCGATTCGGATACCATTGGGGTCAGAGTCGGCGCGATTCGGATACGGCTGGTGCCAGTAAACCGACAGGTCACCGCCCGGCAAGCACGGGTGCACTGTCCGCGGCGAGCGACGGCACCCGCACCGCTGGAAGATAGAACGCCCGGACCTCCTCCATCGCTGCCTGCCAGGGGGCGATGACCCGGCGCGCCGGCGGCAGCCCGTCGAGCAGGTCGCGCCCGTACCGCTTGGAGACGAGCCGCGAATCGGTGATGACGACGACGCCGCGGTCGGCCGCGGTGCGGACGAGGCGGCCGAACCCCTGCTTGAGCCGCAGCGACGCATGCGGCAGCATGTACTCCGCAAAGCTGTTCCCGCCGCGCGCCTCGATCGCCTCGCACTGCGCGGCCGTGACCGGCTCCGATGGAACGCGAAAGGGCAGCTTGCCGATGACGAGGCCGCGAAGCGCCCTTCCCGGCACGTCGACTCCCTCCCAGAACGAGGCCGTCCCGATCAGCACCGCGGAGCCGGACTCGCGGAAGCGCGCGAGCAGGGCGTCCCGGGTATCCTCGCCATGCACGAGCAGAGGCCAGCGGCGGTCGATCCCGCGCGCGCGCAACTCCGTCGCGAGCTGGCGCACGTCGCGGTGGCTGGTGAAGAGCACGAAGAGCCCGCCGTCGGACGCCGCGGCGACCTCCAGCACCGTGCGCGTGACGGCGGCCGCGTGTCCCGCCGCATCCACATTGGGCGCCGGGATGTCGGTGGGCACGCAGAGCAGCGCCTGCTCGCGGTAGTGGAACGGCGAGGGAAAGCTGCCGGTGACCGTCGTGATGTCGGGGTCGTTGACGCCGAGGCGGTCGCGCACGAAGTCGAATCCACGGTCGGTCGCCAGCGTCGCACTCGTGATGACGGTCGTGCGCAGTCGCTTGAAGAGGTCCTCCCGCAGGATCGGCGCGAGCTCGAGCGGCACGACAGCGAGCGACACCGCGCGATCCTTCCCCTTCACCTCGACCCAGCGAACGGTCGGCTCACCACGCGGCGGCGCGAGCGCCGCCGTGAGCGCATCGCCGGCGGCCTGCAGGCGCTTGATCACCGCACGCATCTCGTTCATCACGGGCGCCAGGGCCTCGTCGAGCGCTGCACTCCCCTCGATGCGCTCCTTCACGATCCGCAGCCCCTGCTGCAGCATCGCGATCTCGCCGAGCGTGTCGTCCAGCGCGCGGCGCAAGCCGGCATTCCAGATGGGATGCGACGCGAAGTCGTCGGTGAGGCGCACGACCGGTTGCCCCGACTCCTGCAGGAACGTGTCGAGCAGGTCGAAGAGCAGGCTGCTCTTTTCGCGCGCCGCGTGCACGGCTGGCGCCAGCCGCATGTTGACGAGGTCGAGGCTCGCGGCGCTCAGCAGGTCCTTGCTCGCGTTCAGCTTCTCCACGAGCGCCATCAGGAGCCCCTTGCCCTTCCGGTCGAGGCGATTGAACATCCGCACGAGCCCGCGCCGCGTCACCGACTGCCCGAGGTGCCCCGCCGCTGCATCCTCGAGGTGATGCCCTTCGTCCACGATGAGCCGCGCGTACGGCGGCAGCACCGCCGCCTCCTCCCAGTTCTGCGACACGCGGCGCACCGCCACGTCGGAGAGCAGCAGGTGGTGGTTCACGACGATCACGTCGGCCTGCGCCGCCTCGCGCCGCGCCTGGAAGAGGAAGCAGCGCTCGTAGTGCGGGCACTTCGTGCGCGTGCAGAGGTCGGGCTCCGCCGACACCTCGTCCCACACGTCCGCCTTCGGCGGCGTCGGCAAGTCGCTCAGCGAGCCGTCCTTCGTCTGCTTCACCCACGCGTCGATCATCGCGAAGTCGCTTCCCGACGAGTCGTCGAAGAGGGCCGTGCCCGCGAGACGCGCCTGCTCGTGGCGCGCGAGGCACAGGTAGTTGCGCCAACCCTTGAGCAGCGCGAAGCGCACCGGCTGGTCGGTGAACGCCCTCGCGAGGAATGGCAGGTCCTTGCCGACGAGCTGCTCCTGCAGGTTGATCGTGTTCGTCGACACGACAGTGCGCTCACCGTTCGCGCGTGCCCACCGGAGCGCCGGCACGAGGTAGCCGAGCGACTTGCCGACGCCGGTGCCTGCCTCGAGGAGCCCCACGCCGCCGTCGTTGTAGAGCTGCGCGATCGCACCGGCCATCTGCCGCTGGCTCGGCCGGTCCTCGTACGCGCCGTGCACGACGCTCACCGGCCCATCGGGGCCCAGGTCGTCAGCGACGGCCGCGGGATCGAGGCGCACCTCTTCCCGGGCGCGCGGCACCTCGACGACGACGTAGAGCTCCGTCGCCCTGTTGTTGACGATGCCGAAGCCGATGCCATCGTCATGCAGCGCCGCCGCGATGCTGAGGTCCGCGTCGGAGGGATCGAGGTGCCCCGACGGGTGGTTGTGGATGAGCATCTCGCCACGATTTGCGAACTTCGGCAGCGCGAGCACGCGCCCCACGTCGCCGCGGGCGACGACGCGCGCCGACTGGACGATGCCCTCGTCGTCCACGCTGCCGACGAAGCACACCTCCCGCCCGCCGGCGAGCCTGATCTGGGCCGCGATGGTGAGCTGGGCGCTCGGGGCGAGGC
>JACDHQ010000028.1 GCA_013820975.1 Gemmatimonadaceae bacterium | reverse complement strand
GGCGGTCGTGGGGGTGGTAGCGGTGCGCCAGCGAGAACGGCGCGTTGGACCGCAGAATCGGTCGCGTCGCGCCAGCGAGAACGGCGCGTTGGACCGCAGAATCGGTCGCGTCGCACCAGCGAGAACGGTCTACGGACGCCGTTCTCGGTGCTGCGAAGATTTCAGCCCCGCCTCCCCTCTCGAGCGTTCAGTCGTCCATCCGGTCTTCGACGTACAGCATCCGGATGGGAACGAGGAGGGCTGCCGTCAGGGGCACGGCGACGAGCAGCCCCAGGAACCCGAACAGGAGGGTCATGACCCCCTGGGCAGCCAGCGTGAGGATCGGCGGCATCTCGAGTCCCCGCTTCATGAGCAGGGGAGTCAGGACGTTGCTCTCGAGCTGCTGGATGCCGATGAAGGCGATGGCGACGTAGAGCGCGGTCCGTGGCGACTCGACGAACGCCATCCCGATCGCAGGGATCGCCGCGATCACCGGCCCGGCGAGCGGGACGAACTCGAGCAGGCCCGCGATGAGTCCGAGTGCAAACGCGGCCTCGACGCCGAGCAGCAGCAGCACGCCGGTGGTGACGACGCCGATGGCGACCATCGCGACGAGCTGGGTAATCAGCCAGCGGCGCAGCATGGAGCCGGTCTCGTCGAGCACCTCCCGCGCGCGCGGACGGGCGCGGTGCGGCAGCAGCATCAGCATGCCGCGGCTGTACGCCTTGGGGTCCGCGGCAAGGTAGATCGCGATCACGCTGATGAGCAGGAACCCGGTGACTGCCGCCACGGTTCCCGACAGCACCGGCCGGATGAACCGGGCGGAGCCTCGCGCGGCGTCGGCGATGCGGCCCTGCAGCGATGGACCATCGTCGCCGGCGGACTGGCCGGTATCGGTGACATTGACGGCGACACTGGTGTCCGCCGCGCCGCCAGCTGTGTCGCTCGTCGCTCCCGCGCCGCGGGATGTGTCGCTCGTCGCTCCCGCGCCGCCGGATGCGTTGCTCGCATCCACGGCACTGTCGGTGAGCACGGCCGCCGAATCGCCGGCCCGCTCCGGCGAGTCGATCAGGGTCCCGAGGACACCGTCGCTCCGGGACTCCAGCCACCGGTCCGCGCGCTCGAGGGCCTGCGGGAGCTGGCGCTGGAGTTCGCCGGCCTGCTTCCGCAGGGTCGGAGCGAGTAGCGATCCCGCGCCGAAGAGGACGCCGTAGAAGAGCAGCACGACGCCGGCAGCAGCCACGCCCCGGGGGATCCGCCAGCGGGCGAGGACGTCCACCGCGCTCGAGAGCGCGAGCCCGAACAGCACCCCCAGGAACGCGACGAGCAGGAAGTCGGTCGCAGCCCAGACGAGCCGCAGCAGGTAGTAGAACCCGAAGCCGAGCGCGAGCAGTGCCAGCGGGTGCCATTCCGTCCACGGCCGGCGCCGCGCGCGAGCTGCACGGTCACCGCCCGGGGAGCTCTCGCCGGCTGCCTCGCCCGGTGGCTGGTCGTCGTTCGCTGGGGCAGTCATCCAGCGGCGCGATGCCAGACTCATGCCCTACCAGTCGGTGGGCCGGTAGTCCTTGAGAAACTGCCCCCACACGTGCTCGCCGGTGTTGATGCCCGAGATGATCGGGTCCACAATGCGGGCCGCGCCGTCGATGATGTCGAGCGGCGGGTGGAAGCGATGATCCGCCGTCTTGCGCGCCGCCAGCTCCACCGTGTCCTCATCGGTCACCCAGCCGGTGTCCACGCTGTTCATGTGGATCCCGTCCTGGTGGTAGTCGGCCGCCGAGGTGCGCGTCATCATGTTCAGCGCCGCCTTCGCCATGTTCGTGTGCGGGTGGCGCGTCGTCTTCTTGTAGCGGTAGAACTGTCCCTCCACCGCAGAGACATTGACGATGTGCTTGTCGCGGTTGGCGGTGCGCATCATCAGCGGCTTGAGGCGCGCGTTGATGATGAATGGCGCGATCGCATTCACGAGCTGCACCTCGAGCAACTCGACGCTCGGGACCTCGTCGAGCAGGAGGCGCCAGGAGTTGCGGTCGCGCAGGTCCACCTGCTGCAGGTCCTCGTCGAGCTGCCCCTCGGGAAAGAGGGCCTTCTGCGCGAGCGTCTCATCGGGCAGCAGCGCGACCTGCGAGAGGGCCGCCGCGTGGGTGATTCCCATGACGTCGGCCGCGCGCGCGATGCGCTCGCTGTCGATCGCCGGCAGGGTGCCGCCAGCCGGCGGGCTTCCCGCTTCCGGCAGCATGCGATAGCCGCGCAGCCCCTCGTAGGCGCCCAGCACCCTGCGCACCGCGTCGGGCATCGTGTGCAGGGCGGCAGTCTCGCCCTCCATCATGTGCTCGTAGAAGGCCGGCGGGCGCCGCACGGTCTGGCAGGCGTTGTTGATGATGAAGTCGAGCCGGTCATGCGTCGCGATGAGCTCGTGGCAGAACGCCTCGACGCTCGGCGTGTGGCGCAGGTCGAGCCCGAAGATCTCGAGGCGGTGGCTCCACTCCTCGAAGTCGTGCTCGCGCGCGTAGCGTGCGGCTGAGTCGCGCGGGAAGCGCGTGGTGACGAGCAGGCGCGCACCGGCGCGCAGCAGCTTGAGCCCCGCCTGGTAGCCGATCTTGACGCGGCCGCCGGTGAGCAGCGCCGTGCGGCCGTGCAGGTCGGCCAGTTCCGTGCGCTTCGCGAAATTGAACGCCGCGCATTCGGGGCAGAGCTGGTCGTAGAAGTGGTGGATCGTCGTATGGCTCTGCTTGCAGATGTAGCAGTGCTGCGGCTCGACCGCCTCGCGGAACTCCGGCTGGTCGTCTACCGTCTCCTGCGTGAACCCCTCGGGCGGAAATATGTTGGGCGTCGTCGCATTACGGCGCCGCAGCGCGCGGATCCCCGTGTCCTGACGCACGCTCTCGTCGCGTTCGGCGGATTCATTGCGGCGCTGCCGCGCGCGGGCCTTCACCATCGAGCGGCGCGCCTTCACGTCGGGGTGGAACACCTCCGCCACGGCAGCGAACAACCGGTTCCGTGCCTCGGGCGAGGCATTGATCAGCAGCCCGCGGTTGGCGGCAATGCGCTCGAGAAACCCGGTGGCGGCCTGCAGCTCTTCGGCCAGGCGCTCAGGCGATGGCACCGCGGGGGAAATGCTCTTCTGCGACATGCCCGAAAGTTAACGGGGCACCGCCCCCTCTTCGCGGAGCAGCGTGCGCTTTCGCTCCACGCCCCAGCGGTATCCCGAGAGCCCGCCGTCGCTGCGCACCACCCGGTGACAGGGGATGAGGATGGCATGCGCGTTGGAGGCGCAGGCCTGCGCAACCGCCCGGATGGCGGACGGGCGCCCGATCCGGGCAGCGATTTCCGAGTAGGTCGCCGTACTGCCACGCGGGATGTCGCGCAGCGCCGTCCACACGGCGCGCTGGAACTCCGTGCCGCGGAGGTCGAGCGGGATCTTGCGTTCGTACGGTCGTTCGTCCCCTCGTTCGTCCCCTCGTTCGTCCCATCGCACAGTGACGCCATCACGGTCGCGTACCGGGACGTCACGGCGTGACGCCATCGATCCGATCTCCGCGACGACCGCGGCCAGCGCACGTCGCGCGGCGTCGCCTGGCGGAAGCAGGCGCACCCCGGGAAAGCGCCGCGCCAGGTCCGCGCGCACCTCCGCATCGTCATCGCCGAGGAGCACCGCGGCGACTCCGCCCTCGCCCGTCGCGACGAGGATGCGGCCAAGCGGCGATGCGCCGGTAGCGATGCTCAAGGCTGGATCAGCCGGCTGCGACGTCTGCTTTCTCATGAATCCACTCCCGCTCCGGCTGCAGTTCTATTTCATGTCACCGATGACGTGTCCTGCCATCACATGGAGCGATTCGCGACTATCCGCGTCATCCGTCCAATCCGCGTCCGCGTCCGCGTCCTCGCCCTCGCCCTCGCCCGCGCCCGCGCCCGCGCCCGCGCCCTCGTCCACTGCCGTCAGGGCAGGGCAGCGGGCCTGTGCTCAGCATATGCAGAGCTGGCGCGGACCGCTGGCCATTTCCGGACAGCTGCACCCGGGTGTGAATCCTGTCGCGATGCCGGCGAACGGGCCGGCGAAGCTCCGTTGCAACCGCGGGACGCGGATCGTGCGGACGGCGCGGATGGCGCAATCCGGAGCCCGAAGTGGGATGTCCGAAAACGGCTAGTCACTGGAAAGCTACGGCATAGATTCCCGGCCATGGCCCTCCCCCACGGCGCGCTCTACGACGCCTACGCTTCGCGCGATCCGCGGTTCGACGGCGTCTTCTACATCGGCGTCACGTCCACCGGGATCTACTGCCGGCCGGTGTGCACGGCGCGGACGCCCAAGGCGGCCAACTGCCGCTTCTTCGACAGCGCCGAGGCGGCGGAGCGGGCCCGGTTCCGTCCGTGCCTGCGCTGCCGGCCAGAGCTCGCACCGGGCCTCGCCCCGGTGGACGACGCCGGCCGCATCGCCGCCCAGATCGTGCACTCCATGAACGAGGGCACGCCCGGCGGCGGTGCGGGGCTCGAGCGGTTGGCGACGCGCTTCGGCTGGAGCTCGCGGCAGATCCGCCGGATCGTCACGCGCGAGCTTGGCGTCTCGCCGATGGAGCTCGTGCTGACGCGTCGATTGCTGCTCGCCAAGCAACTGCTCACGGAGACCGCGCTGCCGGTCACGGAGATAGCATTCGCGAGCGGATTCGCGAGCGTGCGCCGCTTCAACGACGCCTTCGCAACGCGATATGGCATGCCCCCGAGCCGGCTCCGACGCGCCGGAACGATGAATGCCCCGCCCGGCACGCAGGACCGTTTCTCGCTGCTGCTGTCGTACCGCGCCCCCTATGAGTGGGCCGGCATTCTGCGCTTCCTCGGCGCGCGCGCGATGCAGGGAGTCGAGCACGTGGAGCACGACGCCTACCACCGGACGGTGCAGCTCGGCGAGCACCGGGGATGGATCCGCGTCACGCGCGACGAGGGCCGGCCAGCGCTGCGCGTCGAGCTCCCGCACGCGCTCGCCCCCGTGCTGCCCGCTCTGCTGGGCCGGCTGCGTCACCTCTTCGACCTCACCGCCCGGCCCGACGTCATCAATGCGACGCTCGGCGCCGATCCGTTGCTCGCTCCATCGGTCGGGCGGAATCCGGGGCTGCGCGTGCCAGGGGCGTTCGACGGATTCGAGCTCGCCGTGCGTGCGATCCTCGGCCAGCAGGTGAGCGTGAAGGCAGCGACGACGTTCGGCGGGCGGTTCGCAGCGGCCTTCGGTGACCCGGCCGATACCCCATTTGCCACGCTGGTGCGCACCGCCCCGTCGCCGGCACGCATTGCGACTCTGACCCCGGAGCAGGTCGCCTCGATCGGCATCGTCGCCGCGCGTGCACGGACGATCGTCGCTGTCGCCGAGGAAGTCGCATCGGGACGCCTCGTGCTCGACGCGGGAGTGGATGTGGAGCCGACCGTCGCACGGCTGGTGCGGCTCCCCGGGATTGGCCCGTGGACGGCGCAGTACATCGCCATGCGCGCGCTTCGCGCGCCCGATGCGTTTCCGCGCGAGGACCTGGTGCTGCGGCGCCAGCTCGGGGATTGCACGCCCGTGCAGGCCGCGCGACGCTCGGAAGCATGGAGCCCCTGGCGCAGCTATGCGACGCTGCATCTGTGGGAATCGAGCGGTGTGGAGGTGGCAGCAGCGGATGATCGACGTGAATCTGCGGGGGCAGGATCCGCGACACCCACGACAAAGCGCCGGCCCCGATGAACGGGACCGGCGCTTTTCGCGTCAGGCAGTCGAGCGATCAGTAGTCGCGACCGCGGCCACCACCACCGCCGCCGCCGCCGTATCCACCGCCGCCACCACCCCCGCGACTACCACCACCACCGCCGTAGCCGCCGCCACCGCCGCCGCCACCGCCGCTACGACCACCACTACCGGGAGTACCGCCGCCGAGCCGCTGCACGTTCTCGGCGGCCGGGCCCTTCTGCCCCTGGACGACGTCAAATTCCACACTCTCGCCCTCGTCCAGCGACTTGAAGCCGCCGCCCTGGATGGCCGAGTGGTGGACGAACAGATCCTTTCCGCCGTCCTCCGGGGTGATGAATCCGAACCCCTTGGTGTCATTGAACCACTTCACTGTTCCCTTCATCGCACGGTCTCCGTCGAAACATCTGATAGTGGTGCCGAAGCGGCACCGGGTACGTCATTGGCGCCCCCTTGCGATGCAGATTTCGCTCCAATCCGTCGCCTATCTTCCACGGGCCTCCATTTCGGGGCCTCTCGAGCCTGTCCGTTCGCCTCCACTCGACGTCCCGCCGCATGCTTTTTTCGCTCTTCGCCGGTGCCGCGCTCCAGCTCGCCGCCGCCACCCAGCCGGTGATCCACGCCCGCCAGGGCCAGCTCACGGTCCCCGCTATCCGGGTGGACACAACTATAGAAGTAGATGGCAGGCTCGATGAGCCGGTTTGGCAGCGGGCAGCCCTCCTGACCGGCTTTTCCCTCTATGCCCCCACCGACGACCGCCCGGCGCCGGACTCGACCGAAGTGCTGATCTGGTATTCGGCCGACGCGATGTATGTCGGGATCAGGGCATTCGAGCCCCACGGCGAGGTCCGGGCGACACTGGCCGAACGCGACCGGCTGAGCGGTGACGACAATGTCGAGATCCACTTCGACACCTTCGACGAGCGCCGGCGGGCCCTGGTGTTCATCGTCAACCCGCTCGGGATTCAGGCCGACGGCACGAAGAGCGAGGGAGGCGGGTTCATTCCGGGCTCCAACGTGGCCCCCGGTCAAACAGACCTCAGTGCCGACTTCCGCTGGCAGTCGCGGGGGCATGTCACCCCGTGGGGGTACGAGGTGGAGGTGCGGATCCCCTTCTCGAGCATGCGCTACCCGGTGGGGATGCCGCAGCAGTGGGGAATCCAGGTCGTCCGCCGCGTGCAGCACAGCGGCTACGAGCAGACGTGGACCCCCGCGCGGCGCGCATCCGCCTCGTTCATCGCCCAGGCGGGGACGCTCACGGGCCTCACTGGCATGCGCCACGGACAGGTGGTGGAGCTCAACCCTGAGCTCACCAGCACGGTGATGGGCGCGGAGTGCTGCGCCGAGGCGCCGGGCGACTGGCGCTACACCCGCGCGGCGCAGCTCGGCGGCAACGTCCGCTGGGCGATGGGCAGCAACTTCGTCGTCAATGGTACCGTCAAGCCCGACTTCTCGCAGGTGGAGGCCGACGCCGCGCAGATCGCGGCCGACCCGCGGTTCGCGCTCTTCTACCCCGAGCGGCGTCCCTTCTTCGTCGAGGGGAGCGACCAGTTCAACGTGCCCAACACGCTCGTGTACACGCGACGCATCGTGCAGCCCGAGGCAGCGGCCAAGATCACGGGGAAGCTGGGGCGCACCGACGTGGCGGTGCTCACCGCGGTGGACGATCGCGCCACGACGACGGACGGGACGCGCCCGCTGGTGAACATCGCGCGGCTCAGCCGCGGCATCGGCGGGCAGTCAACCGCCGGAGTGCTCTACAGCGGCCGCACGAGCGGCCTGCGCGACAACCACGTGGCCGGCGCCGATGCGAAGATCGTCTTCGGTCGGCTGTACTTCGCGCAGCTGCAGGCGGTGCAGAGCAGCACGACCGCCGAGGGAGCCACGCGATCCGCGCCCATGTGGGAGCTGCTTGCCGACCGCACCGGCCGCGCGTGGGGCTTCAACTATCGCCTCACGGGCGTCGGCGAGGGATTCCAGACCGACAACGGTTTCGTGCCGCGCACCGGCTACGTCGAGCCGGCCTTCATGAATCGTCTGACGGCGTACGGCACCCCGGGCGGCCTCTTCGAGCGGTACAATGTCTTCATCCAGACGCGCGGACTCTGGCGATACGACGACTTCTTCGACGGGCGCAGCATGCTCGAGAATCGGTTCAGCCTCGGCAACTCGGTGACGCTGCGCGGCGGCTGGTCGATCGGCTTCAGCCCCGCCATCGGCACCTTCGCGTTCGACGCCGCGGACTATCGCAACCTCTGGAATGCGTCGCCTGGCGACCCGGAAGCAACACCCTTCGATCCCTCCGACCGCATCCCGGTTGCCGGCAGCGGCTTCTCGGTGAGCACCCCCCAATACCAGCGCTTCTCTGCATCCGCCAGCGCTTCGCTCGGCAACGATGTGGACTTCCGCGAGACCTCGCGCGTGCGCCGCCAGGACTACCATGCGTCGGTGAACCTCCGGCCGAGCGACCGGCTGCGCGTGCAGGCGACGTATGGGAGCACGAGTCTCCGCCGGCGCAGCGACGGTGAGCAGACGCTCTCCACGCGCATCCCGCGGCTGCGGGTGGAGTACCAGATCGCGCGGCCCATCTTCGTCCGCGTGGTGTCGCAGTATGAATCGGTCGCACGCGCGGCGCTGCGCGACCCGCGGACCGGGGAGATCCTGTATGTGGGGACCGGCCCGGGAGCGTTCGCGCTGTCGCAGCCGCGTGCATCGAACGCGCTCCGTGCCGACTGGCTCTTCTCGTACCGGCCGTCACCGGGGGCGGTCTTCTTTGCGGGATACGGCAACACGCTCGCGGAGCCGGGGGCGCTGGCGTTTCGCGACCTGACGCGTGTGAATGACGCGTTCTTTCTCAAGGCGAGCTACGTGTTCAGGCCGTGAGCACCGTCCGGTGAACTCCTTCGGCTGAGAGGGCGTCGGCGTCCATCCTGTCGCACGAATGCGACACGTCGCGCGACAGGGTGCGACACTGCGACAACACCTGATCGGTAACCCGTTGCAACGCAAGGGGTTACCGATCGTGCTCTGCGGTACGTCCCGTGCCTTTGCTCCGTGGCATCCCTCCACCGGAGCTCGCGCGTGTCCGTTGCGTTCCTATCCGCCCCCTCCTCGGGCCGTACTGCCCGCCGCCCTGGCGATCGTCGCCTCATTGTTGCGCGAACGCTGCGCGCCCTTGCCGTCGCGGGTTGCCTGATCGGCCTGACCGCGCTCGATGCCCGGGCGCAGGGTGGCCCGACGATCACGATCGCGCCGGGATCGTCGACGTTCACGACGTCGCTCGTGAACGTCACCATCGACTACTGCAGCGCGCGCCCGTTCAACATGGGGACCCATGCCATCACCCTGAACGGCGCGAACATCACGTCGGCGTTCTCGATGAGCGGCGCGATTCCCCCTGGCTGTATCTACGGCATGCGGGCGACCGGACAGGTCGATCTCTCGGTCAAGGGTGGCGGACCGTCGCAAAAGACGCTGTCGGCCATGGTCGAGGACATCGACAGCTATCTCGGCGGTGCCTCCGCGACCTATACCTACAATCCCCCGGGCTTCGTCCGGGAGCAGTACGCCGTCTGGGTGACGCCGACGCCGGCGGCACGGCAGGCGTTGGCCGGTTCGTGGAACTCGACCAACTTCACCGTCTCCAACGAGGGGACGCGCGCGGGAGCATACAACCTCGCGGTGGTCTGCGGGAACGCCGCAGGCAGCTGCAGCGTGTCTCCGTCGTCGGTGTCTCTCGACACGCTCTCCGGCACCCGGACGCAGACGGTATCGGTGAGCTACTACGCGGGGTGGGTGCAGGGCGATACCGGCAGCATTCGGCTCACGGCGACGCACAGCACGAAGCCGGCCGCCTGGGACTCCGCATCGGCCTACATGAAGGTCGCCACCGTCAGCCCGGCGCGTCCGGTGGGTGTCGAGATCGTGGGCGACGGCCATGTGAAGAACCGCGCGCTCTGCCTCACAGTCGCCGCAGGCACCGACGGCGCGTACGAGTGCGGCGACCTGCGGCTGGCACACCCGATGCCCGCGGTGCGCACACGCAACCAGACCCGGCAGCTCACGCTCCTGTATAACTCGGCGCAGGCGCACCCGTTCCCCACCGTGTCGGCGGATGTGACGATTGGCCAGCAAGTCCCTGATAGTGTCGAAGCGAACCTTTGGTTCAACAACGTTGTAGTTGGCAGCGGGAAGTGGTCCGGTTCCGACTGGAGCCCCTGGAGTACCCGACGCATTTCGATTGGATTCGACGCGGGCTCCATAAGCACCGAAATATTCGGGCAGTCGTTTGAAGTCGCGTACTGGAACAACGGCATCCGGACGGCGACAGCCGGTACCGCCGTAGTTCCGATCGTCAACCGGTCCACCAGCCCCTTTGGCGCTGGCTGGTGGCCTGCGGGCCTGGAACAGCTCGTTGCCCGTGCCGACGACAGTCGCCTCAGAATCGGCGGGGATGGGAGCACCGCGCTGTACTGGCGCGTGCCCGGGACCAACGTCTGGCGGGCAAGCGGGTACTCAGGTCCCGACAGCCTGTACCAGGATGGATCCGGCAACATCCGCCGCCGGCTGCCTGGTGGCGCAGAGGTGGTGTTCAACGGAAGCGGGCAGCATGTGCAGACGGTGCCGACGGTGGGGCCGGCGACCGTGTACCTCTATGACGGGCTCGGGCGGCTCTCCGAGATTCAGGTGCCCTCCGGCAATACGCCAGTCCGGTACAATATCGCGTACAACAGCGGGAGTGTCGGGATCCATCTGAACTCCGGAAGTAGTAGTCGAAGCACCAACGTCTCCCTCTCCTCCGGCCGCGTTACGCTGATCACCGATCCGGATGGAGGGCAGGTTCAGTTCTCGTATGGGGCTGGCGTCGACCAGAACCGGGTGGTCTCC
>JACDHQ010000395.1 GCA_013820975.1 Gemmatimonadaceae bacterium | reverse complement strand
GTCACGCAGTACGCGACGTAGTCGCGCGGGCCGCCACAGGCCTTGACCCCCACCGGTGCAGTGCGGCACCCCCCGGCGTCGGTGCACCCCGACGTGATCGCGAGGCGCCGCGCGTCACGTTCGAGCTGGGCGACGACCGCCTGGTCCCACTCCTGGTCCCCGGTGGCGCCGCGCACCGGCGGCAGCGTGACCGTCGGCGCTTCGACGGGCGAACTGTCAGCCGGCTTCGGCGCCGGGTTCGCGCAGCCGGCGACCAGCACGGCGAGCAGCGGGCATAACGGAAGGAATCGCATGTCGGTGAATATAGGGCTGCTTCATTGCCGTTCATACGCGACGACGCCGCCCACGACGGTCATGAGCACCCGGGCGTCGCGGATTGTCGCGGGATCGATCCGCGTGAGGTCCCGGTCGAGGAGGACGAAGTCGGCGAGCATCCCGCGGCGCAGTACGCCCTTGCGATCCTCCGCGAACTCCGCCGCCGCACTGCCCTGCGTGTAGGCACGCAGCGCGTCCTCCACCGTGACCCGCTCCTCGGGTACCCAGCCGCCGGGGCGAAGTTCATCGAGCGTGCGCCGGGTGACCGCGGCGTAGATCCCCTCGAGCGGCGTCGGCGGCGCCACGAACCAGTCGCTGCCGAACGCGATCGTCGCGCCGTGGTCGAGCAGCGAGCGAAACGCATAGGTCCCCCGCGCCCGTTCGGGACCGATCACCCGCTCCGCCCAGCGCCCGTCGTCGATCGCGTGATATGGCTGCATGCTGGGGATGACGCCGAGCGCGGCAAAGCGTGGCAGGTCGGCGAGAGCGATGTGCTGGGCGTGCTCGATGCGGAATCGCCGGTCGCGCGGTCCATGGTCACGCGCGACGCGCTCGTACAGGTCGAGCTGCTTCCGAATCGCACGGTCGCCGATCGCATGCACGATGACGTGCAGCCCCGCGGCATCGGCGCCGCGCACCCGTGCTTCCATGTCGGCCGGGGTGGTGACCTCCAGCCCCCGATCGCCCGGCGCGTCGGTGAAGGGCTCGAGCATCAGCGCCGTGTGGGAGCCCAGGGAGCCGTCCACGAATCCCTTCAGCCCTCCGGTGCGCAGCCAGTCGTCGCCGCGGCCGTGCGCGGCCACATGATCGCGCAGCCGTTCCCAGGATGCGAGCGGGACCGCGGCATAGACGCGCGTGCGCAGGCGCCGCTTGCGGCGGGCGCGCTCGAGTGCCTCGAGATCCCCCCACGACCCCATGTTGTGGACCGAGGTCACCCCCTGCTCTGCGACGTACCGGCTCGCGGCGTCGATCGCACGATCCGTCATCGCCGGCGAGGGATCGGGGACGACCCGGTCCACGAGCCCCATCGCATTGTCCTTCAGCACTCCGGTGGGCTCCCCGTTCGCATCGCGGACGACTGTGCCTCCGGAGACATCCCGAGTGCCGGCATCGATGCCGGCCAGGCGGAGTGCCGCCGAGTTGGCGAGGGCCATGTGGCCGTCGAGGCGATTGATCCAGACCGGATGATCGGCCGTGACCGAGTCGATCCAGCTGCGCTCGGGGAGCGTGCCCCCCCACTGTTCGTGATCCCAGTCGCCCCCGGTGATCCACGTCCCTGCCGGCACGGTGGCGGTGAAGGCCTTGATCCGTGCCGTGAACTCGTCCGGGGTTGCGGCATCGCGGAGCAGCACCGACGACAGGCGGAATCCGCCATCGACGAAGTGCACGTGGGCGTCGATGAACCCGGGCACGACGAACCCGCCTGCCGCATCGACGATGCGCGCGTGCGCGCCCGCCGCCTTTCGCACCTCGGCACTCGAGCCGACGAGCGCGAGCCGGTCCCCGGTCGCGAGCAGCGCGTCGGCCCAGGGACGGCGCGGGTCACCCGTCCAGATGCGGGCGTTGACCACGGCGATGGCGTGATCGGGAGGCGGCGCGAGCTGCGCCGCGGACGTTACGGGCATGAGGCAGGTCAGGAGTACGAGACCGGTGGTGGCCGACCAGGGGGCGAGGTGGGCGCGGGAGGGTGTCATGGAGGGATACTCCACCATGTCCGGGTCACGCGCAAGCGCGGCAGGGGCGGGTCGCGGGGGGTTCGCGGATGTCGCGCGCGCCGGGCCCGGTCGCGGGAGCGGCGCCCGTTCACCTGGCGTCTGGCCTGACTACTGCCTTGCTTCGCGCCGCCGGGGTCCCGCCGCATCCCCCAACATCATTCAGCGAGATGGAAGTCAACATCTGGTTCTGGGTCGGGTTCCTGGCATTCGTGCTCACGATGCTGGCGCTCGACCTGGGCGTGTTCCACCGCGAGGCGCACGAAGTCAAGCCGCGCGAGGCCGCGGCCTGGGTCACCGTCTGGGTGTCGCTGGCGCTGGTGTTCGCCGGGGGGCTCTGGTGGTACGCCGGCCGCGAGGTCGCCCTCACCTTCCTCACGGGATACGTGATCGAGGAGTCGCTCTCGGTCGACAACATCTTCGTGATGGTGATGATCTTCCAGTACTTCAACGTCCCGGCCAAGTACCAGCACCGGGTGCTGTTCTGGGGGATCCTCGGCGCGCTGGTGATGCGCGGCATCTTCATCGGGCTCGGGGCGCTGCTGATCGCGCGCTTCCACTGGATCCTCTACGTGTTCGGCGCGATGCTGGTGATCACCGGGATCCGGATGGCGTTCAAGCACGACGAGGAGTTCGACGGCGAGAAGAACCCGGTGGTGCGGTGGACGCGGAAGTTCTTTCCGGTCACGCACCGGTACGACGGGCACAGGTTCTTCACCGTCGAGAACGGGGTGCGGGTGGCGACGCCACTATTCCTGGTGCTCGTCCTGGTGGAGTTCACCGACCTGATGTTCGCGGTGGACTCGATCCCGGCGATCTTCGCGGTGACGACGGATCCATTCCTGGTGTTCACGTCGAACATCTTCGCGATCCTGGGGCTGAGGTCGATGTACTTCCTGCTCGCGGCGGTGGTGCACCGCTTTCACCTGCTGAAGTACGGGCTGGCGGTGATCCTGACCTTCGTCGGCACGAAGATGCTGCTGATCGACGTGGTGAAGGTGCCGATCCTCGTGTCGCTGGGCGTGATCGTGGGCGTGCTGGCGGCGTCGGTGATCGCGTCGCTGCTCTGGCCGACCGCGGAGGAGGACCTGGCGCCGGAGCCCGGAGATCCGGATGAGCGGACGGGGTCGATCTTCGGGAAGCTGCCAACTGACATCTAGCTATCAGCCATCGGCTATCCGCTATCAGCTGAATCGGAAGCAAACTGCATCTGGAAGTACGTGGCGCCGATCACGCACCTGTCGCGGTTACGTCGTGCTGATGAAACTCGAGTCCGAACAAGCTGATAGCCGATAGCCGATAGCTGGATGCAATGGGGCGTCGCGTGCGCGCTATGCGCGCTCCCGACGCTCCATTGC
>JACDHQ010000394.1 GCA_013820975.1 Gemmatimonadaceae bacterium | reverse complement strand
CAAAACAGCCATACCAGTATCACGGCTGTCCAATAGGCGGCCCTTGAATCCCCGTATAGCTGTTGAGCCATGTACTGCTCATCATTCCACCCTAACAGAACGAAGAGCATGCGATTGATCGGAAAGTTCGCAAAAATAAGAGCATAGCCGATGTGCTTTTTCTCAATTTCTTCGCTTCTAAGCATGAGGGCTCCCACCCACATTAGAGCGAAGGTGAATAGGGGCCCGGCTGCGGTGGCCAGGAATCGCAAAGTGTTCGCATCACATCCGTCTGCGAATGTAAATGAATTGAAGGTTTTGGTACCGAAATCGCCGCAGATTGCTGCTGCGGTGAAGTGGTGAACGAACTCATGTGCCCCTCCGCATAGTATCGTTAGAGCAGCGAACGCGATGATGTACTTCGGAGTAAGCGATATCCGCATTCTCTGACTCTTTCGTGGAAATGGTCACTGCCCCCCCGAATTGCCGGTTGCAATAGCTCAAGACCGGCCATCGGCCTCGCACGCCGAGCTATCCGCGCTACTGAGCCATCCTCCACGTCGATCACAGTCAGGTCCGTCATGGATCGGTTGTAGAAGGCCGTCGGCTTCTGCAGATTCTGTACGATGGCACGTCCGGGCCGAACGTTCCCATTGTCTTGGGACGGCCGTGGGATGGGGGCGGGCGAACGGTGGACTCGCTACGGCAGACGGTGGTCTGGTCAGCGGCTGGAGTGCGGCTGTCCGGTCGTCCAGGGCGGCGAATCGTCAGGCGCCGAGCCGCAGCGCCGTCTGGACCGGCAGACCGTGGGCTGGCCAGCGGGTGGCGTGCGATTGTCCTGACGTCCAGGGCGGCGAATCGTCAGGCGCGGAGCCGCAGCGCCGTCTGGACCGCCACACGATAGGTGCGCCCGCTGGTCAGGCGTCGGCCGTCCTTCAGGAAGATCACATACTCTCCGGCGAAGAGGGGCTCGACCTCGGCCACTCGCGCGAGCTGCACGACCAGTGATCGGTGGATCCGCACGAAGCGCGACGGATCCAGCTTCGCCTCGAGCGCGGTCAACGTCGTGCGCAGCAGGTGCGAGCGGGTGCTGACGTGCGCTCGCACGTAGTTCGTCTCCGCCTCGAAGTAGTCGACGTCGCCGACGTCTACGAACCGCATTCGCGACCCGACGGGAACGGTCAGCCGATCCAGCCAGCGCGAGCGTCCGTCGAGGCGCTCGACGAGGGCGGCGAGGCGCTCGTCGGCGCCGGCGGCGCGCTGCCGGAGCTGGCTGCGGGCCCGATCGAGCGCCGAATCGAACCGCTCACGATCGTACGGCTTGAGCAGATAGTCGAGCGCGTGGATCTCGAATGCGCGCAGGGCATACGTGTCGTACGCCGTCACGAAGATGACGAGCGGCATCTGCTCCACCCCGATGGTGCGGACGACCTCGAAGCCGTCGCCCTCGGGCATCTGCACGTCGAGGAAGACGAGGTCCGGGTGGAGCGTGCGGATGGCCTCGACCGCCTCACGCCCGCTTCGCGCCTGCCCGGCGACGTGCACGTCCGCATGGCGCGCGAGCAGGGCACGCAGCCCGCGTCGCGCGGGCGGCTCGTCGTCGACGATCAGCGCTGAGATCCGTGAGGGTCCGCCCGCCTCTGGCGCGGTCATCGGCGCTCCAGGATGAAGGGAAGCTGCATCTCGACGTGGACCCCGCCGCCCGGTCCGTCGCGGACATCCATCTGCTGGCGTGCGCCATACAACTGGCGAAGGCGCGTGCGCGTGTTGACGAGTCCGACGCCGACGTGCGCACCGTTCTGTCCCATCCCCACGCCGTCGTCCCGCACCGCGAGGTGCAGCGTGCCGTTTCGTCGTTCGGCGACGATCTGTATGATTCCCTCCGCCGCTCGCGGGGCGATCCCGTGCCGGATGGCGTTCTCAACCAGCGGTTGCAGGAGGAGGTGCGGCACCCTCGCGTGATATGCCTCGGGTGCGATTCGCCATTCCACGCGCAATCGATCTTCGAATCGCACCTGCTCGATCTCGAGATACGACCGCAGTACACGGAGCTCCTCCTCGAGCGATACCTCCTGCACGCCGACGCCGTCGATCGCATGGCGCAGCAGGACGCCGAGTCGCGTGATCATGCGCTCCGCGGCATCCGGATCGGCGCGGACGAGCACGTTGATGGTGTTCAGTGTGTTGAACAGGAAGTGCGGATGGAGCTGCATCTGCAGCGATCGCAGCTCCGACCGTGCGAGCTGTTCGTCGCGTTCGCGGTAGCGCCGCGCGAAGACGAGCGCATGGCCGACGCCGACCAGCAGCAGATAGAGGAACAGGTTGTTCGCGATGCTCGTCAGGACCACCTCGCGGAATGGCGGGACCGTTTCGTACCAGCCGATCCAGACGTTGAGCGCGACCACCGCGCCGGCCCGCGCGAGGCAGACGATCGCCGTGCCGAGCGCGTGCACGGGGAGCGCTCGTCGCCATCCGTCGCGATCGAGCGGAAAGCGCTCGGCGAGCCAGAGGGCGAGGATCGTGAACGGGATCCACAGCCACGCGCTGGCGAGGGCCACCTGGACCGTGTCGGGCCAGGTGGGTCCGGTCCCCGCCGCCTGCCCCATCCGGTAGAGGCTCGTCGCAGTGGCAATCCCATCGAGCGTCCACCAGACAGTGGCGACCGCCCACCAGACCCACCATCGGCGGCGCGTCGTCGAGATCGCAGGATCGTTCATCACTCGCATCATCGGGGATCCATCGCCAGCCTTCCGGCGCGGTCTGAATCTAGGGCCTGCGGCCGCCAGTCGCGCCCTGCCGGGGACGAACGGTAGTGCAGGGGCCGCTGAACGGCATCATGAGCGGGCGAACGGTGTGCCACGCACCGGCCGCCCACATGTACACCGGGAACGTTCCGATGAACAGCCGCAGCACGAGAGGAGCATAGGCGGCCATGCCGTGGAGTCTCATTTCCCCGGGACGAGCTTCAGTCCGCCGGCTGCGCCGACACGACGGCCGCTACGGGTGCCGGAAGGCACGAAGAACCGGGTCGCCGCGGACCTAGCCGCCACCACCGGGCGGCTGGAGCTCCGGATCGACCCGCGTCACGGTCTCGTGCTCCAGCACCTCGACCCACCCGCCGCCGCGCTGCACGTACACTCCGGAACCCACCCCGTGGAAGGCCGGGCCCTCACCGAGCGGGTGCACCCGCCAGCGGAACTCCACGAGCACCGTTCCCGGCCCGACGGCTCGGGCCTGGAGCGAGTCAACGACCATGCGAACGCGCGGAAACTGCGCGAACGTCGATGCGAACCGCTCGTGCACCGCCTGCTTGCCGCGCAGCCACCCCGTCGGCGTGTACATGTGCACGTCGGGTGCGAACTGCGTCATGAAGGCATCGAGATCATGGGCATTGAAGGCGTCGATGCCCTCG
>JACDHQ010000393.1 GCA_013820975.1 Gemmatimonadaceae bacterium | reverse complement strand
GGGATGATCAGCGTCGGTGTCGCCGCGTCAGCTGCTCCGCTGCCGTGCGGACGCGTGTTCGTGTGCGCACTCCGTGCGAGACGCCGCGCCACCGGCAGCACGCCGCGGACGGGGCGCACCGTGCCGTCGAGCCCGAGCTCGCCGAGGAGCACGGCGTGCGCGAGCATGTCGCCCGGTATGACGCCCGTCGCCGCCAGCAGTGCAGCCGCGATCGGCAGGTCGAACGCCGTCCCCGACTTTGGCAGGTCACCCGGGGCGAGCGAGACCGTGATCCGGCGCGGCGGCAGCGGGTACCCGGCATTCGCGAGTGCCGCGGTCACGCGCTCGCGACTCTCCCGCACCGCGCCGGCGGCCATCCCCACGAGCGTCCACTGCGGAAGCCCGCTGGCGACGTCCACCTCGACGATCACATCCACCGCATCGACGCCGACGACGGTGGCACTGCGCACGGCTGAGAGCATGCGGCAAAGGTCGCGCTGACCGGACGCGCGCCGGCATCCTGCGACGGCGCGACGGCGCCGATCAGCGCACGGCCTGATGCATCGCGGCCGCTGGCGAGCTGCCGCGCCGGGCAGCTACGTTCCGGCCGCAACTCCTGACCGCACCCAAGGAGCCATCCCCAATGGACGAGAAGGTCATCGCCGCCGCTCGCGCGGCCTATCCTGCCGGCCGCGCCCGCATCACCCTCGGTGCCGTCGTCCACGACGGGGAGATTCATCCTGACCCGTTGGTCGGCATCCCCTTCGAGATGATGAATCGGCACGGCCTCGTCGCCGGCGCGACGGGCACGGGAAAGACGAAGACGCTGCAGCTGATGGCCGAGCAGCTCTCGCGCGCCGGCGTCCCCGTCTTCCTCGCCGACGTGAAGGGCGACGTCTCGGGCATGGCGGCACCCGGCGCACCGCACCCGAAGATCTCGGAGCGTGCGAGTGCGACCGGCTACGCATGGAATCCCGAGGGGTTCCCGGTCGAGTTCCTCAGCCTGACCGGAAAGGTCGGCGCCCAGTTGCGGGCGACCGTGTCGTCGTTCGGCCCGCTGCTCCTCAGCAAGGTGCTCGGGCTCAACGACACGCAGACGAGCGTGCTCACGATGGTGTTCAGGTACGCCGACGACCGCGGACTGCTCCTGCTCGACTTCGCCGACCTCCGCGCGGTGCTCCAGTACCTCAGCGGTGACGGGGCGGACGAGCTCAAGGAGTACGGCGGCATGTCGAGGCAGACCGTCGGCGTGCTCCTCCGCGAGATGATCGAGCTCGAGGCGCAGGGGGCCGGCGCGTTCTTCGGCGAGCCCGAGTTCGACCTGGCGGACCTCATGCGATGCGCCCCGGACGGCCGCGGCATCGTGAGCATGCTCGAGCTCCGCGACGTGCAGGACCGCCCTGCCCTGTTCTCGACGTTCATGATGTGGATGCTCGCGCGGCTCTACAACACGCTCCCCGAAGCCGGGGACCTCGACAAGCCGAAGCTCGTCTTCTTCTTCGACGAGGCGCACCTGCTCTTCAACGGCTCGAGCAAGGCATTCAAGGAGCAGGTCGAGCAGGTCGTGCGCCTGATCCGCTCGAAGGGGGTGGGCGTGTTCTTCGTGACGCAGAGTCCCAAGGACGTACCGGCCGACATCCTCGGACAGCTCGGTAATCGCGTGCAGCACGCGCTCCGCGCATTCACGCCCGACGACGAGAAGGCGTTGCGTGCCGCCGCGCGCACCTTCCCGAAGACGTCCTTCTACGACGTGCAGGCAACGCTGCAGTCGCTCGGGACCGGCGAGGCACTCGTGACCGTGCTCGACAGGCGGGGCGCGCCGACGCCGCCGTTCGCGACGCACATGGTGCCCCCGGCGGCGAGCATGTCGCCGTTGCCGGACGCCGAAGTGGCACGCCACCTCGCGGCGTCGGCGCAGGTGCGGGAGTACGCCCAGGCGGTGGACCGCCACAGCGCGCACGAGATGCTGCAGGCGCGCGCAAGGGCCGCTGCCGATGCCGCTGCCGCCGCGTTGCCGGCACAACCGGCATCATCCGCGGGTGGCCGGGCGCCGGCAGCACGCGCCGCCAAGGAGCCGCCAGGCGCCCTCGGCAAGGCGCTGAACTCCCCGATTGCGCGCACCGTCGCCGGCGTCGTCGCGCGCGGGATCATGGGCGCGCTGCTGGGAACGGCAACGCGACGGCGGCGGCGGTAGGCGGCAGCTATCTCGGCTGCGGTGCGAAATCTCCGCGATCGACCGACGGCGCCAACCGCCGCGCTGCGTCGAGGGAGTGCACGAGCGACGAACGATCCTCGCCCAGCACCCGCCGCACGCTCACGAGATGATTGACGAACCACGCCCCGCGCTCGGAGCGGAGGTCATCGTAGCGCACCGCATTGCCGCTCGCCGTCGCGTGCAGGATCTCGTGGTCGCCCGCGTAGATGGCGACGTGGTCGATGCGGCTGCCATCGGACGCGAAGAAGAGCAGGTCGCCCGGCTCGATCACACCGAAGTCCATCAACACCTCGCGCCCCATCGCCACCTGCTGGCGGGATGTGCGCGGCAGCGACACGCCGTTGCGCCGGAAGACGAGTTGCGTGAAGGCGGAGCAGTCGAGTCCCCGCTGCGGATCCTCGCCGCCGTACAGGTAGCGGACGCCGAGATACTCGTCGCCGGTGGTGAGCACGCGCTGCGCTGTCACGGTGCCGCTGGCGCGTGAACGCGCTCGCGTACCGCCGGCGAGCACCACGCTTCCCGACCGGCGCGACGCCGGAGCCGCGCGCCCGCTCCGCGACCCGCGGCCGCCGAAGGTGAGCACGAGCCGGATCTCCCGCCCGTTACCGACGCCGTGGCGGGGCGCGTAGGGATCGAGCGCGTCGCCGAGCGCGCGCCGCTGGCGCAGCTCCGCGGCCAGGCGGAGCCCCGCGAACAGCGGCACCGACGCACCCGCGCCGTAGCTGAACGTGGGCACCGCGCCCACGCCGCCACGCGGATCGTGGACCCCCTGCTGCCCGATCCCCACGAACCCGACCGGCATGAAGCTGCCCATCGCGATGCCGATCACCTGGCCGAGCGCTCGCGAGTCGATGAAGAAGTCGGCGTCGGCCATCCACGGCGCATCGACGCTGCCACCGGCGTCGAACCGCCGGTTGAAGCCGGCACTCGCCCGCACACCGACGCCGCCCGACTGCAGCGTGGCGGCGAAGCCGCCCATCCCTGGTGACCCGGGAAGCGACGTGGTGTGCGCCCAGAAGACCTCGCCGCCGATGGCGGGGGCGGCCGACTGCGCGGACAGGATGGGGGGAGCGACGGCGCCGATCACGAGCGCGAGGAACGCGAGGACGGAGGACCGCATTGGGCGGGCGGGAGAAGGGGGACGCGGGACGGGAGAAAGGGGACGGGGGACGGGGGACGGGTATTGGGTGGTGGTCGAAGCGGAGCG
>JACDHQ010000392.1 GCA_013820975.1 Gemmatimonadaceae bacterium | reverse complement strand
GCCGCTGATCATCGTGGACGGCGTGATCACGCGCTCGTCGCTGGCGGACATCGATGCCAACGACATCGAGTCGATCGAAGTGCTCAAGGGCGCCGCGGCGTCCTCGTACTACGGGTCGGACGCGGCGAACGGCGTCGTGCAGATCACGACCAAGCGTGGCCGCAACCTGGCGGACAACAAGGTGTCGTGGTCGACGGCCAGCGAGTACGGCCGCTCGAACGTCCAGCGGTTCCCCGAGTTCAACCGGAGCCACGTCTACGAGGTCAATCCGGATGGCAACGTCAGGATCGTCAACGGCCTCCGGGTCGTGAAGGCGGACGGTATTGCGGACAACCCGTTCCCGACCACTGGCGAGAAGCGGTATCGCAACCAGCTGCAGGAGTGGCTCACCGAGGGTGAGTTCTACTCGACGAACGTGCAGCTGGGCCTGCGCCGCGGCAACACGAACTTCAACACCTCGTTCACGAACGACCGGAACGAGGGCGTCATGCCGTTCACGTCCGGCCAGTACCGGCAGAACCTCCGGATGAACGTGGACCAGGGGCTCGGCACGAAGGCCGACTTCTCGGTGAGTGCGACGTACGGCCTGAACAAGAACGACCGTCCCGTGGGGCTCAACGCCGCCGCGGCGTCAGGGTGGTTCGAGCTCATGATGGTTCCCCAGGACGTCAACCTCGCGATGCCGTACGGGACTGCGGACAGCGCCGCGTTCTTTCCCAAGCTGCCGGCGGAGTACAGCACCACCCGGGCAAACCCGCTCTACAACCTGGCGAACGACGACTACAAGCTCCGTCGTGAGCGGATCCTCGGGTCGTTCTCGCTGCGCTACCGTCCGACCGACTGGCTGCGGCTCGAGAGCAGCTACGGCACGGACCGCCTCAACCAGCGCGTGTCCGACTACTTCGCCCGTGGCCTCCTGGGCGCAGGCGGCACGCCGGGGCAGGGCTCGCTCGCCAAGTCGACGGTCAACAATGTCGGTGCGAACGCACAGGTGAACGCGACGGCGACGAAGATGTGGTTCGAGAACACGCTGTCGACGACCCGCCTCGCTTACCTCATCGAGCGCGAAGACAACTCGTTCTTCTCGGCTGGCGGCTCGAAGCTGAACGTGACGGCGACGCCGGACCTGGGCGCGGCCGAGCGGACGCAGCTCTCGATCGACTCGTTCGAGGAGCAGACTCGCACGATCAACTACATGGTGTCGCAGGACTTCGACATCAAGGACCGGTACCTGTTCTCCGGCCTGTACCGTAAGGACGGCTCGTCGCTGTTCGGCAGGGACAACCGCTGGGCGGACTTCTACCGCATTTCGGGTGCGTACCGCATCAGCGAAGACTTCCAGATGCCTGGCATCCAGGAGCTGAAGATCCGCGCCGCGCAGGGAACGGCCGGCCTCCGCCCTGGCTACTCCTATCAGTACGAGACCTACTCGCTGGGCGCCGGTTCACTCGGCAAGGCGAATCTCGGCAACAGCTCGCTGAAGCCGGCAATCCTGACAGAGCTCGAGTACGGCGTGAACGTGGCCTTCCTGAACCGCTTCGACCTTGAGCTGGTGCGTGCGGACCGCGAGACCAAGGATGCGTTCCTCCTCGTGCCGCTCTCACTCGCTTCGTCGGGTGGCTTCGCCAACCAGTGGCAGAATGCGGCGACGATCGACTCACGGTCGACCGAGCTCGCGCTGAACACGCGCGTCGTCGACCGGCCGGACTGGAGCTACAACTTCACGCTGACCGGCGACCACACGACGCAGCAGATCGTGAGCATGAACCGGGCGGCATTTCGCGTGAGCGCGGAAGGCCGTCAGAACCAGGACATCTTCTACTACAAGGCCGGTGAGCCGCTGGGGCTGATCTACGGCACCAAGTGGATCCGGAGCCTCGACGAGCTGCTGGCGAGCAATCCGTCGGCGAACGTGGACGACTACATGATCAACCCCGCCGGCTACGTGGTAACGAAGGCGAGCCGAGGGAAGGTCGGGGAGCGGCCCATCGAGTTCGTGGGCGAGGAAGGCGCCGTCCAGCATGCCATCGGCAACGTGAACCCGGACTTCTCGTTCGGCTTCGCCAACAACCTCCGCTGGAAGGCGTTCAACGTCTACGCCCTGCTCGACGGGCAGAAGGGTGGTGACATCTACAACTTCACGAAGCATTGGATGTTCCAGGATCATCGCGCCGGTGAGATGGACCAGGCCGGCAAGCCGCAGGAGGAGAAGATCGCCAACGCCTTCTACGCGGCGGGCCTCTACAACGGTCTCGTGCCGAACAGCCACTTCGTCGAGGACGGCTCGTTCATGAAGCTGCGTGAGCTGTCGGTCGGTTACACCGTGAGCCCGAACCTGATGGAGCGGGCTGGGCTGAACCGGTACGCCAACGGCGTCAAGCTGGCGTTCATCGGCCGTAACCTCTTCACCTGGACCAACTACAGCGGCTTCGACCCGGACATCACGTCGGGTGACGACTTCAACTTCCGGATCGACGGGTTCTCGTACCCGAACTTCCGCCAGTTTACCGGTCGCGTCGAAGTCACGTTCTGATCCTGTCGGGAGTCACCGACACTCACAATACGCCCGGTGTCAGCGCATGCTGCCACCGGGCATCCAGGAGCTACAGGCACATGATGCAACTCCGTAAGCTGGGCACTCTCGCCGGCGCCAGCGCCCTCTTCCTCGGAAGCGGATGCGTCGATCTCGACGTGACGAATCCCAACAATCCCGACATCGAACGAGCGCTTGCGTCGCCCGAGGATGTGAAAGCGCTCGCGGTCTCGACAGTGAACGAATGGTTCATCACCAGCACCTACAACGAGCCCTACCTCGCGTTCCAGGTGACTGCTGATGCCCAGACTTCCTCGGCGGGCAACTTCGGCATGCGCTTCAACAACCTCGAGCCGCGCACTGCCTACGCCAACAACTCGGCGGGCGGCGATCGGGAGGTCGCACGACGGCCCTGGGACTGGAATTACGGCACCCTCGGGTCGTCCAACGATGTCCTCCGGGCGTTCAGCGGCGGCATCAAGCTCCCCACGCCCGCGGAGACAGACGCGCACCTTGCCGTCGCGCGGTTCACACAGGCCGCGTCGATGATGAACCTCGCCCTCATCTTCGACAAGGCGTTCGTCGTCACCGAGGAGACACCCGTCGGGGCGGCATTGGAGTTGGAGGGATACCAGGCGGTGTCGACCGCCGCGATGGCAATGTGGGACAAGGCCATCGCCGCCTCGGCAGGCAAGTCGTACCAGTTCGGCTCGGATCTGATCCCGGTTTCCGGCGACGTCCCGACGCTGGCGCTCTTCAACCGCGTGGCCAACACGATGGCGGCCATGACGCTGGCCTACACCCCGCGGACCGCGGCCGAGTCCGACCAGGTGGCATGGAACCGCGTGCTCGGCTATGCCGAAAAAGGC
>JACDHQ010000391.1 GCA_013820975.1 Gemmatimonadaceae bacterium | reverse complement strand
TCCTCCCCCGTCCCCACGTTAATCGGGCCCGCCTCGTCGAAGTGCTCCAGCAGGAATAGACAGGCGTCCGCCAGATCATCCACGTACAGGAACTCCCGCCGCGGTGTCCCCGTCCCCCACACGGTCACCGTCGGCGCCCCCGACTCTTTCGCTTCCACCACCTTGCGGATGAGCGCCGGCAGCACGTGGCTCGTCTCCAGGTCGAAGTTGTCACCCGGTCCGTAGAGGTTCGTCGGCATCGCCGAGATGAACGACCGGCCGTGCTGTGCACGGTAGGCGTCGCAGAGCTCGATGGCCGCGATCTTGGCAATCGCGTAGGCGCGGTTCGTCGGCTCGAGTGGGCCCGTGAGCAGTGCGTCCTCGCGCAGCGGCTGCGGCGCGTGCTTCGGGTAGATGCACGAGCTCCCCAGGTTGAGAAGCTTCTGCACGTCGTGCCGATGCGCCGCGTGGATCACGTTCGACGCGATCATCAGGTTCTGGTAGAGGAAGTCGGCGGGGTACGTGGCGTTTGCGAGGATGCCGCCCACCTTCGCCGCCGCCAGGATCACGATCTCGGGCCGCTCGAACGCGAAGAAGGCGTCGACCGCGGCGGGGTCGATCAGGTCGAGCTCCGTGCGGGTGCGGGTCACGAGGTTCGTGAAGCCTTGCGCCTCGAAGTGCCGCACCACGGCGCTGCCCACCAGGCCCCGATGGCCGGCGACGTATACCCTCGCGTCGCGCGGGAGCGGCCCGATCACGCGCCGGCCGCCCCCCGCTGCGCCACCACGTGGCCCGCCTTCCGCAGCGTCAACTCCTGCTTCGCCAGCTCGAGGTCGTGCGCCACCATCCGGCGCACGAGCTCGTCGATGCCGACCCGCGGCTCCCACCCCAGCGCCGCGCGCGCTCGGCTGGCGTCGCCCCGGAGTGCGTCGACCTCCGTCGGCCGGTAGTAGTTCGGGTCGATGCGCACGTAGCGCTCGGGTTCGAGGCCGAGCGCCGCGAAGACCTTGTTGACGAACGACCGCACCGTGTGCGACTCGCCCGTAGCGATTACGTAGTCGCCCGGCTCATCCTGCTGCAGCATCAGGTGCATTGCGCGCACGTAGTCCTCGGCGTGCCCCCAGTCGCGCTCGGCGTCGAGGTTGCCGAGGTAGAGCACGTCCTGCAGGCCCAGCTTGATCCGCGTGGCGGCGCGGGTGATCTTGCGGGTCACGAACGTCTCGCCGCGGCGCTCGCTCTCGTGATTGAAGAGGATGCCGTTGCTGGCGTGGAGGCCGTAGGCTTCGCGGTAGTTGACGACCAGATGGTGCGCCATCACCTTCGCCGCGCCGTAGGGGCTGCGCGGGTAGAAGGCGGTCCCTTCGGACTGCGGCGGCGGGCTCCCGCCGAACATCTCGCTCGTGC
Organism: Gemmatimonadaceae bacterium; assembly: GCA_013820975.1. GTDB lineage: Bacteria > Gemmatimonadota > Gemmatimonadetes > Gemmatimonadales > Gemmatimonadaceae > JACDHQ01. The sequence continues at coordinate 2,025 of JACDHQ010000391.1, read as the reverse complement.
CCGCCTGGTACATCCGGATGACTTGTCCCGTGCGCCCCTGCACGTCGCGGATCGCCTCGAGCAGCCGCAACGGGCCGAGCCCATCGACGTCCGCGGAGTACTCGGGCTGCTTGAACGACACCGCCACGTGCGACTGCGCCGCCAGGTTGTAGACCTCGGTCGGTTGCACCGACTCCAGCACGTGCCGCAGGCCAGAACCATCGGTCAGGTCGGCGTGGTGGAGGAACAGCGTCGCACCGGGTGCGTGTGGATCCTGGTACAGGTGATCGATGCGGTCGGTGTTGAAGGTGCTGGCGCGGCGGATGAGGCCGTGCACCTCGTAGCCCTCGGCGAGCAGATGCTCAGCCAGGTAGGAACCGTCCTGGCCGGTGATGCCGGTGATGAGAGCGCGTGTCATTCGGGCATCATGACCCGGGGTCCGCGGCGCAGCATGAACGTCACGCCCAGCGATAGGGCAACCTTTCGAGGCTGGCGCGGGCGCATAGTGACGTGTCCATCGAAGTTTGCGAAGTCGCTGCTGAACAGTTTCAACTCCCCGTGTGAAAACTTCCACATCTTGGCGGGTATTCATGGATCGCGGGCCTTCCGTCCATCTCGCTCGCCTCCGCAAGAGTCGAGCGCGCCATTTCGAATCACCTCACCGCGATGAGCAGCCGCACTTGCGTGAGCGCTGTTTTACTTTACTGTCCGCAGCACCTGTCTCAGCTACGGCCCTCGTCTCGACTTCCTATCCATACGTCTTGCCCGTGAGGACAGCGTTTCCCTCGGCGCTCGAACCATCCTGCGTTGTCTCGCTAGTCGGCTCCTAATTATGAAGCGTATATTTCATGCAGCACTCATAGAGATCAGCGAGCGCAATCTCAGGCACGTGCCACGAGCACCGGATAGCGCCTGCGCGGGTGCGCGACGAGCGGCGAAGCTGCCGGTTGTTGGCTCATGACTCGATTGCGCACCAGAGGGTACGGTGCTTTCGTGGTCTCGCCTACAGCGCAGCTTCCCTCCGTTCATGAGGCAATTGAGCCAAAACGTCGAACGTTCGTCGGTGTGTCCGCGCGAGTCGAAGGTGCCGGGCGTACCGTCGCCGCGCTCCTCGCCGCAGATCTTGCCGCCCTCACCGCCGCCGCGGGCATCGGCCTGGCGCTCGCCACGGCCGCGGGTGCGCAGCCCGACGCGCGGCTCCTGGGCCTGATCGCGACGAACGTCGTGCTCGTGATGGTCGGCACGGTGTTCGCCGGTCTCTACCCGGCGATGTGCGTCGCACGGACGGACGAGCTGCGGCGCATGAGCATCATCGTCGTCGGCACCATGACCGTGCTCGTCGCCTCCACCGCCATGAGCAGTTCGGTCTTCTCGGTCGCGCCGCTCGTCCTGGCGGGGCTACTCTCCGTTGCGACCGTGCCGCTTTCGCGCGCGGCCGTACGGCACGCCTTTCATCGGCGGCCGTGGTGGGGCGTGCCGGTCGTGATCCTGGGCGCCGGCGAGGCGGGCGCCGTTCTCCTCACGCGCCTCGCGCGCTTCCCGAACATGGCCCTCCGACCGATCGCATTCCTCGACGACGAGACGCCGCTAGGCTCGGTCCTCCACGGCGTCCCCGTGGCCGGTCGGCTCGACGAGGCTCGCCGCTTGCGAGCCGTCGGTGTCCATCACGCGATCCTCGCGATGCCCGACGCCGACCCGGTTCACGTCTGCAGGGTGATGCGCCGTCACGGGTCCACGTTTCGATCGGTGACCGCGCTGCCGAACCTTACGGGATTCGCATGCATCGCCGTCTCCACCCGAACCATCGGCGGCCGGGTGGCCCTGCAGGTGAAGCACAACCTGCTCTCGCGCCGCTCCGGTCTGATGAAGGCGCTGCTCGACGTCGTGCTCCTCGTTCCCGCGACCCTCGTCGCACTGCCGATCATCGCGCTCACCGCGCTCTGGATCTCGGCGGTGAGCCAAGGGAGCCCCTTCTACGCGCAGGAGCGCGAGGGCCGGAACGGTCACCTCTTCCGGGTGTGGAAGCTCCGTACCATGCACCAAGAC